>DASYBH010000226.1:0-9623 GCA_036500885.1 Candidatus Dormiibacterota bacterium | reverse complement strand
GCCGTTCGGCGTGCCGAACCCGGTCGGGCCGTCCCAGCCGGGGCCGGCCTGGCAGAGCACACCGCTCCGGCAGCGCCGGGTGTTGGTGCCACTGGTGACGTCGAAGAGGCTCGACGGGTGCGCGTACGGGAATGCGTTCGGGAACGCGGTCGCGGCAGGCGTGCCGGCGAGCGCGTACGCGGCGGCGATGATCGGCGCCCCGACGCTGGTGCCGCCGAAGACGAAGAACGTGCCTCCGGTACCGAACGTGTCGACCACGGCGACGCCGGTGTTCGGGTCGGCCACCGCGGAGACGTCGGCGACCGCGCGCCGTGAGCAGTTCGTCGCCACGCCGGTCTGGAAGGCCGGCATGGGGTCGAAGGCCGAGCAGCCGGAGCCCGCGCCGCTCCAGGCGGTCTCGCTCCAGCCGCGTGCGTTGGCGGCCCGCGTCAGCGACGTGCCACCCACCGCCGTCACGAACTGCGAAGCGGCCGGATACTGGACGCCGAAGCCGCTGTCGCCGGAGCTGACCGTGATGGCCACGCCTGGATGGCGGAAGAACTGCGTGTCGGAGGTCGTCTGGCTGGCGGACTCACCGCCGCCGTAGCTGTTCGAGACGAACTTCGCGCCCAGGGCGACGGCCTCGTTGACGGCGGCGCCCAGGTTGGCGAGGCTGTTGTCGTTCGCCTCGACCAGCAGGATGCTGGCGTTCGGCGCGATGGCGGACACCATGTCGACGTCGAGCGACTCCTCCTGACCCCAGCCCACATCGGTCGCCGGCAGCGGGCCGGCCTGCCCGTTCTGGTTCACCTTCCGGAAGCTGGCGGGCGGGAGCCCGAACGTTGACCGGTAGGTGGCGAGATCGGACGCGACGTTCGGATTGTCGAAGGCGTCCACGATGGCGACCGTCTGGCCGGCGCCGCCGGCGCTCAGCCTGTACGCGCTGAGCAGGTCCGCGGGACCGAAGCCGGCGGGCTGGACCGCCGCGCCCGGCGCGGTCGCGCTCCCCACATCGACGCGGCGCACCGCGAGACAGGACGCGAAGCCCACGCTGACCGGCGCCGCGCACGAGCGCACGACGTTCGCCTGCGACGCCGCGCTCGCCGCTGCTCCGGCGGCGCTCGCGGACCCGCTCCCCACAACCAGGCCGGCCAGGTTCGCTACCCCAAAGAGGGCAGCTCGCACTCCTCGTCGCACGTACCGCTCCCCCCTGTTGGACCGGAGTCACGGCCCGAACCCCGAGTCCGTGAACCGCGCGTTGGGGAAGCTAACAGAGCCCGCGGGCAGTGTCAAGTCATCCGGGGGTTAAGGATTGACAACTGACGGCTCGACGGCTCAGGCGACGGCGACGGTGAGCGAGAACGCGAGGATCGCGCCGGGGCACATCCGGGCGCGCCGCAAGCGGCGAGCTGGACGAGCGCGGTGAGCGCGGCCAGGAGGGTGAGCCCGGCCGCGGCGCGGCTCAGGCGCCCGGGCTCACGGCCCGCTCGGGCGCCCGCGCCCAGGGCGCGACCGCGCCCACCTCGTCCGCGAAGTGGCAGGCGGACCAGTGGCCGGGCCGCTTCTCCTCCAGCGGCGGCTCGACCTCGCTGCACAGCCCCGGCGCGCGTGCGATCGGGCAGCGCGTGTGGAAGCGACAGCCGGTGGGCGGGTCGATCGGCGACGGGATCTCGCCCTGCAGCTGCACCAGCCGCCGGCGACGCTCGACCCTGGGGTCCGGCACCGGGATCGCCGACAGCAGCGCCGCCGTGTACGGGTGGCGCGGATCGGTGTAGATCTGCACGCAGTCCGCCACCTCGACGAGCTTGCCGAGGTACATCACCATCACGCGGTCGCTGATGTGCCTCACCACGGCCAGGTCGTGGGCGATGAAGAGGTACGTGAGGTCGAAGCGTGCCTGGAGGTCCTGCAGCAGGTTGATGATCTGGCCCTGGATCGACACGTCCAGAGCCGAGATGGGCTCGTCGCACACGATCAGGCTGGGCTGCACGGCAAGCGCCCTGGCGATGCCGATGCGCTGCCGCTGGCCGCCGCTGAACTCGTGCGGGTAGCGGTTGTTGAAGTTCGGGTTGAGGCCGACCGTGTGCAGCAGCTCCTGCACCCGCTCGTTGCGCTGCCGGCCTCGCGCCACCCCGAAGTTGTCCAGCGGTTCGGCGATGATGTCGCCGACGGTCATCCGGGGATCGAGTGACGCGTACGGGTCCTGGAAGATCATCTGGAACTCGCGCCGCTGGAGGCGCAGCTTCTCGCCCCGCAGCCGCGACAGGTCGGTGTCCCTGAACCAGATCCGGCCGGACGTCAGCGGCAGGAGCTGCGAGACCAGACGCCCGAGCGTCGACTTGCCGCATCCCGACTCGCCCACCAGTCCAAGGCACTCGCCCCGCAGCACCTCGAAGCTGACGCCGTCGACCGCCCTGACGGAGGCGCCCAGGCGGGCCGGGAAGTGCTTGACGGCCTCCTCGACGCGGACCAGCGGCTCAGCCACCCTCATTCCCCCCCTCAATCTGCCGGGGGGTCAGGGGGGGCAAATCGTCTTCCTTATCCCCCCCCGCGACGCCGTGCACACCGGAGGCGGCGCCCGGCCGGACGTCCAGCAGGTCAGCCGCCCCCATGTCCGCGTAGGCCCGGTCCATGGTCACCCAGCAGGCCGCGCGCTGACCGTCGCCGGCGTGCTCCAGAGGCGGCTCGTCCTGGAAGCAGCGGTCGACCCGGAACGGGCAGCGCGGATGGAAGCGGCAGCCGCTGGGCGGGGCGATCAGGTCGGGCGGCAGGCCCTCGATCGAACGGAGCCGCTTCCGCTCGATGGCGTCGACGCGCGGCACGGAGCGGAGCAGCGCCCAGGTGTACGGGTGCTGGGGATGCTCGAAGATCTGGTCGACGGGCCCCTCCTCCACGATCTGCCCGGCGTACATGACGATCACGCGGGAGCAGAGCCCGGCGACGACGCCAAGGTTGTGGGTGATCATGATGATCGAGGTCCGCAGCTCGCGGTTCAGGTCCCGGAGCAGCTCCAGGATCTGCGCCTGGACGGTGACGTCCAGCGCGGTCGTCGGCTCGTCGGCGATCAGCACGCCCGGCTCGTTGGCGATGCCCATCGCGATCATCGTCCGCTGTCGCATGCCCCCGCTGAGCTGGTGCGGATAGTCCCTGGCGCGCACCTCGGGCGCCGGCACCCGCACCTTCCTGAGCAGGGCGATCGCCTGCTGCGCGGCCTGCGCGCGGGCGATCTGCCGGTGGGCCAGCATCGCCTCCTCGATCTGGAAGCCGTTGCGGAGCACGGGATTGAGCGAGCTCAGGGGGTCCTGGAAGATCATCGCGATGTCGCGGCCGCGGATCTCGCGGACGTCCTCGGGTCGCATCCGCAGCAGGTCCTCACCCCGGAATCGGATCTCGCCACCGGTCACCCGGCCGGGGTCCGGCACGAGGCCCATGATGGAGAGCGCGGTCATCGACTTGCCGCAGCCGGACTCGCCGACGATGCCCAGCGACTCGCCCTCGTGGAGGTCGAACGACACGCCGTTCACGGCCTGTACGACGCCGTCGTCGGTGAGGAACTGCGTGCGCAGGTCGCGCACCTGGAGCAGCGGGGACGTCATCGCCGCTGCCTGGGGTCGAGCGCGTCGCGCAGGCCGTCGCCGATGAAGTTGAAGGCCATCAGCGTGAGGATCAGCGCGATCGAGGGGGCCAGCACGATGTGCGGAGAGATGCGCAGGGCGTGCACGCCGTCGGCGGCCATCGCGCCCCAGGACGGCGTCGGCGGCGGGACCCCCAGGCCCAGGAAGCTCAGGAACGCCTCGAACAGGATCGCCTGGGGGATGCCGAACGTCGCCTGCACGATGATCGGCCCCAGCGCGTTGGGGAGCAGGTGGCCGAACAGGATCTTGCGCGACCGCGCGCCGCTGGACCGCGACGCCTCGATGAACTCCCGCTCACGCAGGCTCAGTGTCTGCCCGCGCGTCAGCCGGGCCATGTCCATCCAGCGCGTGGCCGCGATGGCGATGATGATCTTGTCCAGGCCCGGCTTGCCAAGGCTGAGGACGGTGATCAGGATCAGGGCGACCAGCAGGTCCGGTATGCCGTAGAAGACGTTGATCACGAAGCTGACGAGCGTGTCCACCCATCCCCGGAAGTAGCCGGCGGCGAGGCCCAGCGGCACGCCGGCGGCGACCACGACCACCTGCGTGCCGAGGCCGACGATCAGCGAGATCTGCGCCCCGACCATCAGGCGGCTGAGGATGTCCCGGCCCAGGTTGTCGAGGCCGAGCAGGTGGCTGGTGCTGGGGCCGTCGAACGTCGGCCCCACGCCCGTTCGGGACATCGGGTAGGGCGTGTAGACGAGCGCGACCAGCGCGACCGCCACCAGCGCGAGCAGGTAGATGGCGGCCACCAGCGCGGCGCGATTGCGGCGCAGCCGGCGCCAGGCGTCGGACCAGAGCCCGACCTGACCGCGCGCCAGCGGCGCCGCCACCGCGCCGGCAGGAACAGCCTGGACAGCCATCAGCGCCCACCCCCTTCCCTCTCGAAACGGATGCGCCACTTCTGGAGGGAGGCGGTGTTCGTCTTACCCCCCCTCATCTGCCGGGGGGTCAGGGGGGGCAAATCGTCTTCCTTTCTGAACGGAGTGCGGCACGGGTGCCGTAACCCCAGTCAGAAGATCCCTTCACTCCCGCCAGGAGAGCCGCACCCATCCAATTTCGTCGAAGAAGCACGTCCCTACCCATAGCGTATTCGGGGGTCGATCAGTGGGTACACGAGATCGACGGCGAGGTTGGCCAGTCCCACGAGCGCCGCGTACCCGGTGAAGACGCCGATCACGATGTTGTAGTCCCGGTTGAGGATGCTCTGGACGAACTCCTTGCCGAGGCCCGGGATTCCGAAGAGGTTCTCGACGACCACGCTGCCGGTGATGATGCCGACCACCAGCGGCCCCAGGATCGTGATCACCGGGATCAGCGCGTTGCGCAGCGCGTGGCGGACGACCACCACCTGCTCCACGAGGCCCTTCGCCCTGGCCGTGCGGATGTAGTCCTGACGGACCACCTCCAGCATGCTCGCGCGCGTCAGGCGGGCGACGATGCTCGCGTACGGGAAGCCGAGCGCGAACGCCGGCAGCACGATCTCGCCCGGCACGCCGAACGTGCCCGACCAGCCGATCTCGTAGAAGAACGCGCCACCGGTCACGCGCTCCAGGCCCAGGCCGAACACGAGGATCAGGAAGCTGGCGAGCACGAAGTTGGGCATGCTGTAGCCGACGACGGACGTGGCGCTGAGCGCGTAGTCCACCCACGAGTTCTGCCTGATGGCCGCGACCACGCCGAACGTCATGCCGAGGCCCACCGTGAAGATCAGCGCCACCGCGCCGATCTCCGCGCTCACCGTCGCCTCGCGCAGCACGAGGGGCGTGATCTTCGTTCCCCGGTTGGCGACCGACTGGCCCAGGTCGCCATGGAACACCAGCTGGGTGATGAAGTCCTGGTACTGGACGAGCAGCGGCCGATCCAGGCCGTACTGGTGGAGCAGGGCCGCCTCCTGGCTGGGACGCAGGCGCTCCGAGACGAACGCGTCGCCCGGCAGCCGGTGGATGCCGAGGAACACGATGGACGACACCGCAAGCGCGGTGAACGCGATCAGGACCACGCGCTGGACGATGTAGCGCAGCGCACCCAGCGTCATCGGTCGTCCCTCACCTTCCCCCCCTCATCTGCCGGGGGGTCAGGGGGGCGAAATCGGCTTCCTTTTCCTGCGTTCGCGACATCAGCGCTCGAGACAGACCGGGGGACGCCCGGCGGCCGGGCGTCCCTCGCGCTCATGTCCCATGAATCCTCATCTCCCCCTCATCTGCCCGGGGGTCAGGGGGGGCCAGTCGTCTTCCATTAATGCTGAAGGATCGAGATCTGGTTCCACCAGTAGTCGAAGAAGTTGTTCGTGCCGGCGCCCTTCACGTACGGCTTGAACATGAACGCACCGACCGTGTAGAACAGCGGGATGTAGGCGACCTCGTCGATCAGCAGCTGGCTCATCTGCTTGTAGAGGGGCAGCGCGTCGGCGACCGGTTTGCCGTCCGCCTGCGCCGCGAGCGCCTCGAACTGCTGGTTGGTGTACCCCGAGGTGCAGTTCGTGTCGGGGCAACCGTTGATCTTCGCGTACATGTTGTCGAACCAATCCTGGGGATGGTCGTAGTCGGCCTGCCATCCGTCGCGTGACATCACGAACTTGCCCGCGAGACGGTCCTTGATGAACTGCGAGTGCGACTCGGGCTGGACGTCCACGTGCACGCCCAGGTTGGTCTGCCACTGGTCCTGGAGGTACGTGGCGGCCGCCCCGTTGAGCGGGTTCTCGGGGTCGTAGACGTACGTGAGGCCCCTGGTCTTGCTGCCGTCCGGGTCGGCGGACTTCAGGAGGGACTTGGCCCTCGTGGAGTCGAACTTCGCGAGCGGGTCGGCGTTGTCACCGAGGTAGCCCTTCAGGCCCTTGGCGATCAGGCCGCCCGTCGCGGGGATGCAGAGGCCGTGGCAGACGACGTCGACCATCTTCTGCTTGTCGACCGCGAGCGCGAAGGCCATGCGCAGATCCTTGGCGGACGAGCCGTTCTGGTCCGCGAACGGGCCCTTGGCCTGGCGCTTGGCGTCCGCCGTCAGGTTGAAGCTGACCCAATAGGTGCGGACCTTGGGCTGCGTCTTCAGCTCCTTGGACAGGCTCGACGACGCCTTGATGCGGAGGACGTCGTCGACCTGGAGGTTGCTGTAGCCGCCGTAGCCGTTGATGTCGTACTTGCCCTGCTCGTACGCAGTCTCACGCGTACCCGTGTCACTGATGATGTCGAGGTGGATCTTCTTCAGGGTCGGCTTGGGCGAGCCCCACCAGTTGGGCACCGCCGTGAAGTCCACCGACTGCTTGGGGGTCCGGGCGCTCATCTTGAAGGCGCCTGTGCCGACCGCCGTGTCGGGGTTGGCCCACCAGTTCGCCGGGTCCTTCTGGACGACCTTCTGGTCGACGATCATCCCGGTGCTCGCCGACAGCGCGATGGCGCTCGTGAACCAGCCGGCGGCCGCCGACAGCTTCACCACCACGGTGGACGGATCGGGAGCCGACAGACCGGAGAGCATCACCGACGGGTCGTTCTTGGCCAGGAGCGCCTCGAGCTGGGCCGGGGCCGGCGGCGAGGTCGAAAGCTTGTCGAAGCCGACGATGGGCGCCAGGTTGGTCGAGTACGGCCCCTGGGCGGCGGCGGCCCGGTTCCAGGAGTAGAGCACGTCCTTCGAGGTGACCTTGTCGCCGTTCGAGAAGGTGACGTCGTCGCGCAGCTTGAACGTGTACGTCAGGCCGTCCGCCGAGACGGTCGGCAGGCTCGCGGCGATGTCCGGCACGACCTGGAGGTTGTTGTCGAACCTGACCAGGCCGTTGTACAGGTTCTGGGCGACCTCCTGGTCCGTCTCGGAGTTGGCCTGAGCCGGGTCGAGCTGGCCGAAGTCGTCGCCGATCGCGAACTTCAGGGTCTGGTCGGCCGCCAGGGTCTGGCTCGGCTGGCCACCCCCCTGGCCGCAGGCGGCCACCAGCAGGAGACCGGCTGCAGCCATTCCCACGATCCTGAGGGAGCCCAACGATCTCACCAAGTTTCTTCCTCCTACTCTCTTGCACACATCGGGACCTGAAGCAAACAGCGCCCGCCAGGACACGCGGCCTTCGCGTCGCCGGGTAGATCCTGCCATGATGACGAGCTCCGCCGCTGGCTCCGGCCCGGACACCTCTCTCGACCACTCGGTTCGCTGTGACCGCAGAGCCACCGTCCGCCTCACCTCCCCAACCTCACCCCCCCTCATCTGCCGGGGGGGCAAGACGTCTTCCTTTCTCGGTGGGAGCCGAGGCAGGGTCGCGCCGCGCAGGGAATGCAGCCCAGCTACCGTGATTCGGCTAAATATCGTGCCCACATGCTGGTGTGTCAAGTGCTGGCGCCATCCTCGGAGGAGCGTGGGAGCGCGTCAGGCGCGGGGCCGGCCCTCCACGAACATCTCGGCCAGCACCTGGTCGGCGGCTGCCACGAACGCCTGCAGGTCGGCGTGCTTCATGGGAGCGCACACCGCCCCCAGCCCGCGCGACGCCATCAGCACGCCGTGGTTCAGCATCCCGAGCAGGAACCGATGCGTCAGCCGGGGCGAGTAGGCGCGCCGCACCGAGCGGTAGTCGACCAGGTGGGCGCCGGTGAAGTGGACGTTGAACAGCGATCCCACGCCGGTCGCCTGCCCGGGCACCCGATGGTCGGCGAACAGCTCCGCCAACTGGTTGCGCAGCCACTCGCCCTGCCGCTCGAGCCGGTCCAGCACGCCCGGCGTCACCTGCCGCATCGCGGCCAGGCCCGCCGCCATGCCCAGGGGGTGGCCGTTGTAGGTGCCACCGTGAGCCACGGTCGGTTCGCGCTCGGGGTCCAGCCGTTCCATGATGTCGCGCCGTCCTCCGAACGCGGCGACCGGCAGGCCGCCGCCGATGATCTTGCCCATCGTGGTCAGGTCCGGCCGCACGTCGCAGCGCCCCTGCATGCCGGCGGTGCCCACGCGGAGCGAGATGACCTCGTCGAAGATCAGCACCATTCCCAGCTCCTCGGTCACGCGGCGCAGGTCGTGCAGGAACTCGGGGCGGGCCGGAACCAGGCCCGTGGCGCTCATCAGCGGGTCGATGATCACGCCCGCCACCCGGTCGCGGTGCCGGCGCAGGATGGCGGCGGTGGCGGCGGAATCGTTGAACGGCAGCACGACCGTGTTCTCCAGCACCGACGGGGGGAGCCCGGGGGAGTCGGCCACCGGCAGCGGCGCATCGTCGGGCCCGGCCGACGCGGGGTCGGGTGCGACGCTGACCTCCGCGGCGTCGTGCGTGCCGTGGTAGCAGCCCTCGAAGCGCGCGATGGCCGGCCGGCCGGTGTGGGCGCGCGCCAGCCGCATGGCGTACAGCGTCGACTCCGTGCCGGAGTTGGTGAAGTGGAGCAGGTCGACGGAAGGGACGCGCTCGCACAGCTCACCGGCCAGCGCGATCTCCTCGGCGGTGGCGGCGGCGAACGCGGTCCCGCGGCCCAGCTGCTCCTGGATGGCGGAGAGGACGGCCGGATGGCGATGGCCGAGGATCAGCGCGGTGTAGTTCCCGATGAAGTCCAGCCGCTCCGTCCCGTCCACGTCCCAGACGCGGGCGCCGTCGCCCCTGGCCACGTAGAGCGGATGGGGCCGGAGGTGGATCGTGCTGCGGCTGACGCCGCCGGCGATGTGCCGGCGAGCCTCCTGGTAGAGCCGCGCCGAGCCCGGCGTCGCGGCCTCGTACGCCTCACCGGCGGCGCGCATTGTCGTGTCTGCCATCCCGTACATGATGCGCGGCCCGAGCTCGCTCCACGTACCGGCGTCACTTGATGGAGCTGGCCCAGCATGCCGGATGCTCGCTCGTCGGTCTCGCTCAGTCTTCGCTGACCGCGGCTGACGGTGACCGCGGTCTCGCCCGGCGCGGGAGCAGTCCCGGATAGAGCCGCTGCAGGTAGGAGAGGCCGAGCACCGTCACGGCGGCCTCGACGAAGGAGGCGCCCAGACCGTGTGAGAGGACCATCACGGGCACGGTCTGCGCCAGCCCGTACGGACTGTAGAGTGGCACGCCGCCCGACCGGAACAGGA
>DASYBH010000225.1:0-6965 GCA_036500885.1 Candidatus Dormiibacterota bacterium | reverse complement strand
CCAGCCGATTCGTTGCTACGTTCGAGCACATGAACTGGCCAATGCGCTTCGGAGTCTTCCTGGCCCCCTTCAACCCCGTGGGGCAGAACCCCACTGTGGCACTGGAGAAGGACCTGGAGCTGATCGAGTGGATGGACCGCTGGGGATTCGACGAGGCCTGGATCGGGGAGCACCACTCGGGCGGATACGAGATCATCGCCTCGCCCGAGGTCTTCATCGCCGTCGCCTCGCAGCGCACGCGCCACATCCGGCTCGGGACCGGCGTCAGCTCGCTCCCCTACCACAACCCGTACCTGCTCGCGGAGCGCATGGTGCTGCTGGACCACCTCACGCGAGGGCGCGTGATGTTCGGCGTGGGCCCTGGCCAGCTCACGTCCGACGCCTCGATGCTGGGCATCGACAGCAATCGCCAGCGCCAGATGATGGCGGAGAGCCTCGACGTGATCATGGCCCTCCTCCGGGGCAGCGGTCCGGTGAGCGTCGAGACCGACTGGTTCAAGCTCGTCGACGCCCGCCTGCACCTCCGGCCCTACAGCCACCCCCATTTCGACGTGGCGGTCGCGGCCTCCATCTCGCCGTCCGGCCCCAGGGCCGCCGGCAAGCACGGCCTGGGCCTGCTGTCCATCGCGGCCTGGAACCCCGCCGGGTTCGACGTGCTGGGCGACCACTGGGAGATCGTCGAGGAGGAGGCCGCCCGGCACGGCTCCACTGTCGACCGCCGCAACTGGCGGATGATGGGCCCGATGCACCTCGCGCGGACCGAGGCGCAGGCGCGCAAGGACATCGAGCACGGCTTCCTCCGCATCTTCGACTACCTCGGCCACATCGTCCCGCTGCCGACGCTCCAGGCCAGCAACTTCGAGGAGCTGATCGACGCATTCAACGCCTCCGGCGGCGGCGTGATCGGCACCCCGGCGATGGCTGTCGAGTGCATCGGCCGGCTGATCGAGCAGTCGAAGGGCGGCTTCGGCGGCTACCTGCTGATGGGCGGGGAGCTGGCCAACCGCGGCGCCACCCTCGACTCGTACCAGCTCTTCGCCGAGGAGGTCATGCCCCACTTCCAGGGCCAGCTCGAGTCGCTCCAGACCTCCCACGACTGGGTCCGCCAGGCGCCGTCGGCGACGCCGGGCGTCACGCGGTGGCTGGACGCCACCAACACGGCCATCCGCAACGCGATCGAGGAGTACCGGGAGGAGCGCAGCGCCCTTAACACCTGACGTTCCCCTCCCCCCAACCTCGCCGGGAGAATGGGAACACCATGACCGAGCCCGACCCCGTCCTCCACCCATTGAACACCTCGGACCCGCACCCGACGGCGGCCGGCACGGGGCCGCCCGCCGCTCGTCGGGCCAGGGCCACCCGCCTGGCCGTGGCGATGGGGCCGTACGTCCTGGTGCTCGTCGCGCTGGCGCTGGCAGCCGCCCTCACCTGGGACGACGTCCGCCTCCACCAGGAGGCCGGGCGCCAGGCGGGCCGCTCCGCGGACCTCGCGCACCAGCTCCGCGTCGCGCACGCCGAGAGCGATGGGCTCAGGGCGCAGATCGGCTCGCTCGAGGCCGCGAACAGGCAGCTCGAGGGCGAGGCCCACAGCCCGACACTGGCGATGTGGAACTCGTGTACGGTGCCCTGCAGCATCGGCCCCAACGCCGTCCGCGTCGGCAGCGTGCCGGACACCTTCCAGCTGCTGCTCACCCTCACGGCCGACGTCCCGGTCCGCGTCTACGTCTTCACGTTCCACCAGTGGACGCAGTTCGATGACTGCGGCCTCAGCATCCGCTGCGTGACAGGCGACTACAGGACCCTCGGAGCCGGCACGTCGATCGACACCACGTTCGCCGACGCCGAGGGCTGCTCGGGCTACGTGTGGGTGCTCCAGGCGGACCGGGCGGGGACCGTCACCCCCAACGTCCGGGTGCACTACCAGCCGGCCGACCACGTGACGGGCGTCTGCACGGCGAACCCGTGAGACCGCCCGCGGCCGCTCTCAGGCGGGCACGCTCGCCTGGTCCACCCCCGCCAGGTTGCGCCGGACCTCGCCGAGGAACCTGAGCAGCTGCTCCCGCTCCTCGGGCGTCAGGGTCCGGAGCGCCCGGTCGGTCACCCGCTGCATCTCCTCACCTATGACACCCTCGAGCGCTCGTCCCCGCTCGGTCAGGGAGATCCGCACCAGGCGGCCGTCTGTGGGATGGGGCTGTCTCCTGACCAGACCGGTCGCCTCCATGCGGCTCGTCATCTTGGTCACGGTGGGCGTCGCCAGCGCCAGGCGCCTCGCGATCTCGCCGGGCGTCAGCCCGTCCTCCCGCCAGAGGAGGCGGAGGATGAACTGCTGACCCGCGTGAACGCCGTGGCCGCGGAAGGCGACCTCGCTCGCCTCGGCCATGGTCCGCTTGGCGTTCCAGAAGGCTGACTGGAAATCGTCTTCGAGCACGTCAGCCACGGAATAACCTCGCATTCCAGCTCGTTAGACGGCTAACGTAGGTCCGCTCTCGCGCGGACGACAGCCGTTCCACGAAAGGAGTCTACGTCTCATGCCAGACAACCGCTGGTGGCTCGTGATCGCGACCGGGCTGGCCGTGTTCATGGTCGCCCTCGATTCCAGCATCGTGACGGTCGCGCTGCCCACCATCGGCGCCCACTTCCGGTCTCCGGCGGCCGTCACCGAGTGGACCATCCTCGGCTACCTCCTGCCGATGGTGGCACTGGTGCTCCCCGCCGGCCGGTGGCTGGACCAGAACGGGCGGCGTCCCGCGTTCCTCCTGGCGATCGCCGGCTTCGCTGCCAGCAGCGCCGTGGCCGCCTTCGCTCCCGGCATCGCATGGCTGATCGCCGCCCGCGTGGTCCAGGGGGCGTTCGGCGCGCTCCTCACCGCGGTGGTCCCGGCGCTGGTGACCGCCGCCGTCAGGCCCGAGTTCCGGGGCCGGGCGATGAGCGTGGTGACCACCCTGGGGCCGATCGGCGCGGTCACGGGGCCGGCCGCCGGCGGCCTGCTGATCGCCGCGGTGGGCTGGCCGGCGATCTTCCTCGTCAACGTTCCCGTCAGCATCGCCGTGATGGCGGTCGGCATCCGGAGCATCCAGCCCGGCGGCGGGCTGGGGTGGCCCGACGCCCGCTGGCTGACCCCGTCGATCCTGCTGGCCGGGGCCTGCGCCGCCCTGCTCGGCGCGCTCACCCTGGCGCCGGCGCGCGGCATGATCTGGCTGGCGGCCGCGCTGGTCTCGGTCCCTCTCGTCGTCGCCTGGGGCAGGCTGCCCAGCAGCCGGCCCGTCGTCGCCCTCGTCCGCGCACCCGGAATGGCCCCGCCGCTCGTCGCCATCCTCCTCAGCATCGCGGGGCTGTCGGGAGCCGTGTTCATCGCCCCCTTCTACCTGGAGCAGGTGCTTCACACGGGCAGCGCGGTGACCGGCCTGGTGGTGCTGGCCCAGCCGCTGGCGATGGCCGTCGCCAGCCCGTTCGGCGGCTACCTGGCCGATCGCTGGGGCGGGCACCGGACCGCGGCGATCGGAACGCTGGCGATGCTGGCCGGGCTGGCGCTGATGGCGCCTCTCGGCGCCGGCTGGCACCCGCTCGACCTGGCGTGGCGGCTCGCCGTCGCCGGGGTGGGCACGGGTCTCTTTGCCGGTCCCAACATGACGGTGGCCATGGCGCTGGCGCCCAGGCACCTGCTGGCCACGACGGGAGCCGCGACCGGCCTGGCCCGAAGCCTGGCATTCGGGCTCGGACCCGCGCTGGCCACGATCCCATGGACGCTGGCGGGGTCCGCGGAGACGGGTGTGCGGGTCGCCGTCACCGTGGCGGCCGGCGTCGCGGCGCTGGGCGCAATCGCGTCGATCGCGGCCTGGGCGCGACGGACCCACGTCGAGGTCGCCATAGCCAGGGCGGCGTGACGCCGGTTCAGCGCAGGCGCGCCCGCAGCCGCGCCTGCGTGTCGTCGCCCACGCCGATCGCGGCGAGGTAGCCGCCGATCCCGCCGTGGCGGCGGTCCAGGGCCGAGAGGAACTCCAGCATCGTCTCCGGCCGCGACTCGTAGATACGGCGCAGCCTGGCGCGCTCCTCGGCGTCGGGCTGCGCCTCGACGCCCTCGTCGTCCCGCGTCGCGGCCAGCCATGGGGTGCTGAGCGCGTAGTCGGCGGCGATCGTCTCGAGGTCGACGCCGGCGATCGACAGGACGAGCGCGGACACGATGCCCGTACGGTCCTTGCCCTCGGCGCAGTGCACCAGGACGCCGCCGGGCGGCGCCGAGGCGATGTCGCGGAGGATCGCGGCCACGGCCCGCTTCCGGTGCTCCGCCCACCACACGTAGCTCTCGACCGCCGAGTCGAAGCGGCGCGAGTACCGGATGGCCGCGTCGTCGAGGAACGGGAGGTGGCGATACCCGGCCAGGTCGCCGAGTGGACTCGGCGCCTGCCGCAGCTCGGCCTCCGAGCGCAGGTCCACGATGGTTGCCACCCCGTACTCGAGCAGGTCCGCACGCCCGGACGCGCTCAGCCGGTCGAGCCCGTCGGTGCGAACGACGGCCCTGAACCGCGTCTGCTCCCCGTCCGCCGGGAGCCCGCCCAGGTCGCGCGCGTTGCGCAGCTCCCCCCACGAAAGCCGCCTGTCGCTGTGGTTCAAGACCTCACCAGGCAAGTTCACCGTGAAGCGTAGCCGAGCCGAGCGTTAGGATCGGGACCAGGATGGACGTGACGTTGCCCAGGCTCGCGGACTCGCTCGTCGAGGGCATCGTGTCGCACTGGCTGAAGCGGCCGGGCGATGCTGTCGCCCGCGGCGAGCCGCTCGTCGAGATCGAGACCGACAAGGTCAACTCGGAGATCGAGTCACCCTGCGACGGCGTGCTGGCGGAGGTGCTGGTCGAGGAGGGCGCCACCGTGCCGGTGGGTGAGGTGATCGCCCGGATCGAGCGTTCCTGAGGGGGCCGAGATGGCGGTTGTGCATGCAGGGAGTGAGGCCCGCTGGCCGCGGCCCAGCGAGATCGACTGGCTCACCGCCGCCGAGGTGGTGCGGGAGGGGTTCCGCCGCTCCCGCGTCGTGATGATGAACGAGGCAGTGAACGGGCTCCAGCGGTGCGTGCGGACGCGCCGCACCGGTACGAGCATCCTGCCGGTCGCGTGGGCGTCGGGAGCGCGCCTGCTGGCGGTCGAGTCGCTCGGCCCCCCCGGAGGCGAGCCACCCAACGCCGAGGTCCTGCGGCAGCCGGAGATGGCGGAGCTGCTGGCAACCGCGCGCCGGCTCGGCTTCCGGCTGTCGGGATACGATGCCGACCGCGCCACGATCCCGATCAAGTGGCGGACGAAGACGAAGAGCCCCGCGTTCGGCAACTGGCGCAACGCCAGGCAGGCGACCAACCTGGCGACCCTGTACAGCGAGCTGCCCGCGCAGGCGAGGATGCTCGTCTGGGCTCCCAACCGCCATCACGCCAAGGTCCGGTTCATGCAGTACCGGCCGACGGGCTGGCAGTTCCAGACGACGAGCAACGTGGACCCCTTCGTCATCGACCAGACGGCCACGGTCAGCTACGTGGACCGGCGCTACGGCTCCCCGATCCTGGACTGGGCGGCCGGCGAGCTCCGGCGCCGCCACGGCGAGGCGGGCTTCATCTGGCGAGAGGGCATGCCCCGCCTGAGCCCGGGCTGCGACGCCTGGATACTCTCCCTCGACAACCGCCTCGAGTAAGATGCCGGGAGCAGGCTCCGCCTTCCAGAATCCCCGTTAGGCGGCGGTCTCCCGCTCGTCGAACGGATACTCGACCACCGCCAGCACCCGCGGCGCCATGAAGCGCGCGCTGCGCACGATCCGGCCGTTGCGCGTGAGCTCGTTGACCTCGACGGCCGTGCGCGAGGTCTTCACCTCCACCCGCCGGCCGGCCCGCGCCGCCCTGATCCGATACTCTCGCGCGGCTCCGCCCCCCGCATCCACCAGCACCTCGACGTAGTCGCCCTTTGCCATACAAACATTTATTCCCAATCCGGGGCTCCGCCAAGCTTTTCCACAGCCACGCGTCCGCGAGCGAAGTCGCAGGCAACTCGCACGGAACCGCGCACCAGCACCAGCGTCCGCGCCGCCTCGTCGCACTCGACCCGCAGCGGACCGCCGGCCCGCAGCTCCGGCGTGTCACGGCGGAGCCGGAGCAGCCGCCGGTGCCACTCCAGCAGGCCCCGGTGCGGCTCCCGGCCGACCTCGGACCAATCCAGCCGGGAGCGCTCGAAGGTGCTCAGGGCCTGGGGATCGGGGACGTCCTCGGGCCGCCAGCCGAACTCCTTGAACTCGTTGACGCGCCCGGCGCTGGTCGCGTGCGCGATCCCGGCGTCCTGGTGGTCGGAGAAGAAGAGGAACGGCGTGCCGGCGCCCCACTCCTCACCCATGAACAGCATGGGCACGAAGGGCGAGCAGGCAACCACCGCGGCCGCCAGGCGCAGCCGGCCCAGGTCGACCAGCTGGGACAGGCGCTCTCCCCTGGCCCGATTGCCCACCTGGTCGTGGTTCTGCGCGAAGGCGACCACCCTGGCGGGGTCCACGCCCAGCCGCCCGGGGTTCAGCAGCGCGTCCTCCACGTCGGCGACCGACCCGTACGGCGCGTAGTAGCTGTCGCGCTCGCCGGTCAGCAGGACGTGGAGCGCGTGATGCAGGTGGTCCACCCACTGGCCGTCCAGGCCCATCGCCAGCAGCGCCGGGTCGAGCGACGCCTTCTCCGCGATCACGAAGCGAGGACGATCGAGCTCGTGCACCCGCGCCGCCAGCTCCTCCAGGATGTGCGGCCGAGACGGGTCCACGATGGCGTGGACCGCGTCCAGCCGGAGCCCGTCCAGGTGGTAGTGGCGAAGCCACGCCAGCGCGTTCTCGATCACGAAGTCGCGCACGGGACGGCTGTCCGGGCCGCCATAGTCGACCGCCGGGCCCCACGGCGTGAGGTGCCGCGTCGTGAGGTAGGGCCCGAAGCGCTCCAGGTAGTTCCCCTCCGGGCCCAGGTG
>DASYBH010000224.1:0-1947 GCA_036500885.1 Candidatus Dormiibacterota bacterium | reverse complement strand
TCACGCTGTTCGGCGACGACGTCTACCTGCCGGGCCTGAACCTGGCCGACGGACGGACGCACCACGTCGTGGCGGCGCTGAGCGGCACCAGGGCGCAGCTCACCGTGGACGGCGCGACGCCGAACGGGCTGATCTGGCAGGGCACCACCTGGTCGGCATCGGCGCAGCCGTTCGCGCTGAGCCTGGCGCCCAACACGGCGCCCAATCCGCTCTGGATCGGGCGCTCGAAGAGCGCCATCTGGAACGTGGGCGCGACCTACTTCCAGGGGATGCTGGACGAGGTCGCGATCTACGACCACGTGCTCACGGCGGCGCGTGTGCAGGCCCACCTGACCGCCGGCTCGGCCTACCGGTCGACGGTGCTGGCCGACACGCCAACCGCTTACTACCGGCTGGACGACCGCTCCGCGACGATCGCGGATGCCAGCGGGAACGGCCGCCAGGCGGCCTGGAACGGCGCCGTGACCTTCGGGTCGGCCGCGCTGGTCAGCGGCAGCGGCGACACCACCATGACCTTCGACGGCGCCGGCGGCTTCGTGCAGGCGCCATCGCTCAACCCGTGCTTCAACACCAGCCCCGGCACCTGCGTCGTTCCGGTCGAGACCTCGGCCGAGCTGTGGTTCAGCACCAGCTCGCAGACGCAGCAGCAACTCCTCGAAGGCAGCTGCGTCGGTGCGCAGGGGCAGTCGCTCGCGATCGGGCTGACGCAGAGCGGCGGCGTGGGCGGGAGCCCGCCGGTGAACACGCCGGGGATCTATGTGACCTTCTGGGGTGACGACATCTACGTGCCCGGACTGAACCTGGGGGACGGCGCGCCTCACCAGGTCGTCGTGACGCTGGACAACGCGCGCCACGTCTTCGTCTACGTCGACGGCGCCACGCCGAACGGGCTGGTCTGGCAGGGCTCGAGCTGGTCCGGTTCGCAGGCCCAGCCCTTCACGGTCCTCGTTCAGCCGAGCCGGCAGGACAGCCCGCTCTGGATCGGCCGCTCGCGCTGCGCGATCTGGGGCACGGGTTCGAACTACTTCCAGGGGACGCTGGGCGAGGTGTCCGTGTACGACGGCGTGCTGAGCGGCGCCCGGGTGCAGGCGCACCGGACGGCGGGACCCGGCTACCGCGCGGCCGTGCTGGCCGACGCGCCCAGGGCCTACTACCCGCTGAGCGAGCGGTCGGGAACGATCGCGGACAGCAGCGGGCTCGGCAACGCGGCCGCCTGGAACGGCGGCGTGAGCTTCGGATCGCCGGGCCTGATCAGCGGCGACACCAACACCGCGATGAGCTTCGACGGCACCAGCGGCTTCGTCCAGGCCCCGGTGCTCACCCCCCTCCAGAACGGCAACACCAACTCGATCGAGCTGTGGTTCAACACGGGCTCGGCGGCGCAGCAGCAGATCCTCGACGCCGGCTGCGTCGGTGCGCAGGGGCAGTCCTACATCCTTGGGCTGACGCAGAACGGCGGCGTGGGCGGGAACCCGCCGGTGAACACGCCGGGGGTCTTCCTGTCCTTTTTTGCAGACGACGTCTACCTGCCCGGCCTGAACCTCGGCGACGGCCGCCCGCACCAGCTCGTGGTGACCCTGAGCGGCACCAGCGTCTTCATCTACCTGGACGGCACGACGCCCAGCGGGCTGGTGTGGCAGGGCACCACATGGTCGGGCTCGCAGGTGCAGCCCTTCACGCTGCCGGCGGCGCCCAGCAACCCCCCCGCTCCGCTCTGGATCGGGCGCTCGCGGTGCGCCCTCTGGGGTACCGGCTCGACGTACTTCCAGGGCACGGTGGACGAGGTGTCGGTGTACGACCACGTGCTCACGGGCGCCCGGGTGCAGGCGCACCTGACGGCGGGCGCCGGCTACCGGTCGGCGGTGCTGGCGGACCTGCCCACCGCGTACTACCGGCTCGACGAGTGATCGACCCGAGCCGGTAGAGCGCCCGCACTGCCGGGGGGCT
>DASYBH010000223.1:0-9334 GCA_036500885.1 Candidatus Dormiibacterota bacterium | reverse complement strand
TCGTGGCGCCGCTGGCTGCCGGCCGCCGCCGCGACCGGGCTGCTGGCGCTCAGCGTCGCGGTACAGGTGGCAGGCGCGTCCGTCCGGTACGACACCGACAGCGTGAATCTCGCCATGACCGCGTCCCGCCGCTCCGACCTGGACTGGGCAGCCGCGGATCGCGTCCTGTTCGACTGGCGCTACTTCCCGATCCTGGAGCACGTGCGTGAGCTGCGCGACCATCGCAACGTGGCGCGAGGCTACCGGGGCGGCGTCGGCGTGCCGTTCAACTAGTTTCCGCAGCCTCACGCTATCCAGTTACGAAGACTTTCGGGCAGCGGATCATTGCTACGTGCAGCCGGCCGACGCGCGACAACCCCATGCCCACCAACGCAGGCTACGCCTGCTCGCCCAGCAACTGGCCAACTCCGGCTTCGTCAGCTCCGGCAGCGTCGTCCAGCGCTACGCCCAGTGCGGCAGCCCCGGCCGGTAGGCCGGGGCGCGCTCTTCGTGGCTTCGGGCGGGGGGCATCCCTCCTGGCGGGCTAGCCGCCGGTGGAGATCCGCGTGACCAGGTCGCGCTGGTCCGGGGTGAACATCGGGGGCTCGCCGCTGCGGGCGTTCTCGGTCGGGCGGCCGGGGCGCTGGGTCGCCGTCAGCACGGTGCTGACTCGCCGGTCGCTGGCTATCCACCGGAGGACCGCCTGCGGCCAGGTCTCCACCCCGAGCGCGGTCAGCTGCTCCGGTGAGGGCCGCCGATCCAGGACTCCGCCCTGGAGTGGGCTCATCACGAGCACGCCCAGGCCCAGTGACTCGGCGAGCGGGAGCAGGACCCGCTCCGCATCTCGCCGCAGCGGGTTGTAGGGAATCTGGACCATGTCCAGCCGGCCGGTGCGCATCACGCGGGCGAGGTCGTCGAAGGCGCTCTCCATGTAGTGCGTCGCGCCGACGGCCCGGACGCGGCCGTCGGCCTTCAGGCCCTCCAGCAGGCCGAGCTGCGCCGGCACGTTGACCAGGTTGTGCACCTGGTAGACGTCGACCGTCCCGTAGAGCGAGAGCGCGTGCTCGGCCTGCCGGCGGCCCTCTCGAGCGTCCGGCGTCCAGATCTTGGTCGCGACCAGGGCCCGCTCGCGCGCGCCGTCGAGCGCTCTCGCGAGCGTGTCCTCGGCCCGGCCGTACATGGGCGACGAGTCGAAGAGGTCCATGCCGGCGGCGATCGCCTCCTCGACGATGGGGCGCCGGTCGGCGTCCGTGTCGAACGTACGCCACGTGCCCATGCCGATGACGGGGACCTCGATGCCGGTGCTGCCGAGCTGACGGCGCTCCATCTCGTGCGAGGGTACATGCCGCCGGCGTACGCTGTGGGCGTTCCCGTACAGGAAGCGCCCTGGCGTCTGGGGGACGGCCCGTTCGTGTGGCCTGACCTTGCCGGCGTGGGGCAATTCAGGAGGACGCGCTGATGGCACGCGAGGCGCCGCGCATCGCCACCCGGTTCACCTCGGCATCCGTCACCGAGGGCCACCCCGACAAGCTCGCCGACCAGATCTCCGACGCCGTCCTGGACGCGATCCTGGCCAAGGACCCGCTCGCCAGGGTCGCCTGTGAGACCGTGGTCACCACCGGGCTGGTGATGGTCGCCGGCGAGATCACGACGGACTGCTACGTCGACATCCCGCGCATCATCCGCCAGACGGTGCGCGAGGTCGGCTACACGCGGGCCAAGTACGGCTTCGACTGCGAGACCTGCGGCATCATGGTCAGCATCGACGAGCAGTCGCCGGACATCGCCCACAACGTCGACGTGGGTGGGGCCGGCGACTCCGGCGTCGTGTTCGGCTATGCCTGCGACGAGACGCCCGAGCTGATGCCGCTCCCGATCAGCGTCGCCCACGCGATGGCCCGCCGGCTGGCCGAGGTGCGCAAGACCAGGATCCTGTCCTACCTGCGCCCGGACGGCAAGGTCCAGGTCACCGTCGGCTACGGCGAGGACGGCGCCCCGGTCGTGGTCCAGGACGTCGTGATCTCGGCCCAGCACCACGACGAGGTCGGCGTCGACCAGCTGCGGGCCGACGTGCGGCAGCACGTGATCGACCCGGTGCTCGGAGAGCGCTGGGCGGGCGAGACCACCCGAGCGCTCGTCAACCCGACAGGTCGCTTCGTGATCGGCGGGCCGGTGGCCGACACCGGTCTGACCGGCCGCAAGATCATGGTCGACACGTACGGCGGCTCCGCTCGCCACGGCGGCGGCGGCTTCAGCGGCAAGGATCCCACGAAGGTCGACAGGGCCGGCGCCTACGGAGCTCGGTACGTCGCCAAGAACGTGGTGGCGGCCGGGCTGGCCCGGCGATGCGAGGTTCAGATCGCGTACGCTATCGGCCTCGTGAAGCCTGTCTCAGTCCGAGTCGACACCCTGGGAACGGGCAGGGTCGCGGACTCGGAGCTCGAGCGAGTAGTTCAGCGCCTCTTCGACCTCAGCCCGCTGGGAATCATCAAGGAGCTGAACCTGCGCCGGCCGCTGTTCCGTCAGGTCGCCTGCTACGGCCACTTCGGTCGCACCGACGTCGAGCTGCCCTGGGAGGACACGCGGCGTGCTCCCGAGCTCGCCGCGGAGCTCAATTGACGGCGTCCGGGCACCTCTACGCGGTCATCCCGGCCGGTGGCGCCGGCTCGCGGCTCTGGCCTCGCTCGCGTCGCAACGCTCCGAAGCACGTGCTGCCGCTGTCGGGCAGCGGCCGGCCGCTCGTGGCGGAGGCGTACGACCGCGTGGCCCCGCTGGCGGAGCGGGTCTTCGTGCTGACCGAGGAGCGCCAGTCGTCGCTGATCCGAGGCCTCATCCCCGAACTGCCGGACGACGGCCTGATCGTGGAGCCGTCGGCCAGGGGCACCACCAATGCGCTCGGCCTGGCCGCGATGACGCTGCTGGAGCGCGATCCCGACGCGGTGATGCTGTCCACCGCCGCCGACCACGTGATCGGCGGCCTGCCGGCCTTCCAGCAGGCGGTGCGCGGCGCGGCGACCACCGCGCAGACCTCGGGCAAGCTGGTCACGATCGGGCTCCCCCCGCGGTACGCCGCCACCGGCTTCGGCTACATCGAGGCGGGTCAGGAGGTGCGGGTGGGGGAGGGGACCGCCCTGGAGGTCCGGCGCTTCGTCGAGAAGCCGGACGCCGCCACCGCCGAGCGGTACATGGCCAGCGGCCACCACTTCTGGAATCTCAACCTCTTCTGCTGGCGCTGCGATGCGTTCGTCGAGGAGCTGCGCCGGCACGGGCCGGAGCATCACGCCGGACTGGTGGCGACGCTGGCGGCCCGGCGTGCCGGTGACGAGGCATCGGCCGCCCGGGTCTACGAGGCCCTGCCCGTGGACGCTGTCGACTACACCGTCATGGAGCGAACGGACCGCCTGCTGCTGCTCCCGGCCACCTTCGAGTGGGCGGACGTCGGCTCGTGGAGCGAATTGGCCGACCTCCTCCGTCAGGACGAGGACGGCAACGTCGTGGAGGGCCTGCCCGTCCTGATCGAGACGACCAACAGCTTCATCTCGGTTCCCGACAAGCTGGTGGCCGTCATCGGTGTGAGCGACCTGGTCGTCGTCGACACCGAGGACGCGCTCCTCGTCTGCCCCAAGTCCCGGGCGCAGGACGTCAAGAAGGTGGTCGAGATCCTCGGCCGCACGGGCAAGACCCGGTACCTCTGACCGTTGATGATCAAGTTCGGCACGGATGGCTGGCGTGGCATCGTCGGCGACGACTTCACGTTGGCGGCGGTGCGGCGCTGCGCCCAGGGGACCGCTGAGTACCTGCTGAGCCGCGCGGGCGGCCTGGCCGTGGTCGGTTACGACTGCCGCTTCGGATCGGAGGTGTTCGCGGAGGAGGTCGCCCGCGTCCTGGCCGGCAACGGGCTTCGGACGCTGCTCTTCGACCGCGCCTCGCCGACCCAGGTCGCCTCGTGGACGGTCATCGACCGGGGCGCGACGGGCGCCATCGTGGTCACGGCCAGCCACAACCCCTACCTGTTCAACGGGCTGAAGTACAAGCCGGAGACCGGCAGCTCGGCGCCGGCCGAGGTGATCGCGGAGCTGGAGCGCCGGATCAACGCGATCGAACCGGATGCCGTCCGGCGAGCGGCGGCCACCGATCCGCTCATCGAGCGCTACGACCCCCTGCCGGCATACCGCGCCCAGCTTCGCCGGATGGTCGACGTCGACGCGATCCGCGCCTCCGGCCTGCGGATCCTGCACGAGTGCATGCACGGCTCGGCGTTCGGCTATCTGACGGGCCTGCTCGGGGGCGGCCGGACGGAGGTCACCGAGCTGCACGGCGAGCGCAACCCGTTCTTCGGGGGCGTGAACCCGGAGCCGATCCCGCCCAACCTGGCCGAGGCGCTGGCGACGATGCGCGGCGGCGGCTTCGACCTGTGCGTCGCGACCGACGGCGACGCGGACCGCGTCGGCATCATCGACGAGACCGGCCGCTTCATCAACCAGCTGCAGGTCTACGCGCTGCTGATGCGCTACCTGGTCGAGGTGCGCGGCTGGCGCGGCCCGGTGGTCAAGAGCATCAACATGACCGCGATGGCGGACCGGCTGGGCGAGCGCTACGGCGTCCCGGTCCACGAGGTGCCCGTCGGCTTCAAGAGCATCGCGCCGCGCATGATGGAGACGGACGCCGTGCTCGGGGGGGAGGAGTCGGGCGGGTACGCCATTCGCGGCCACATCCCCGAGCGCGACGGGATCCTCTGCGGCCTGTTCTTCGCCGACATGATCGTGAAGGAGGGGCGGCCGCTGAGCGAGATCCTGCGCGCGCTCGAGGACGAGGTGGGCGTCCACGCGTACGCGCGCCACGACGTCCACATGCCGCGCGACACGTACGAGGTGGAGCGACGGCGCGTGCTGGAGACGCTGGCCGCCAACGCACCGAGCGTCATCGCCGGGGTGGCGGTGGACCGCGTGCGCGACGACGACGGCTTCAAGTTCTTCCTGCGCGACGGGAGCTGGGTGCTCCTGCGCGCCAGCGGGACCGAGGCCCTGATCCGCGTCTACTCCGAGGCGGGCAGCCCCGAGGAGGTGCAGTCGCGCCTCGCGGCCCTCGAGCAGATCGTGGGAATCCAATACCCGGCACCGCAAATCGTCTGAGTCGAACGAACTCGGCGCGCCATCCTGTCACTTAATCTGACACGATGGCGCGCGTGGGTACGGGTGAGCTCTCGGCGAGCCGCCTCGCGAACATGGCCGCCAACCTCGTCCTGGAGGGCTTCGAGACCTACCAGGACGGGTTCCGGGCGATCAGCCGGCGCGCGCGCGGCCGGTTCGAGCGGCGGGACTGGAACGGCGCGGTCGCGGACGCCGTCGAGCGGCTGGACCTCTACGGCGATGTGATCGACGGCGTCGAGCGCGTGGTGAGGGAGACGCTCGATGGGCGCGTCGCGGACCGGATCGTGTGGGCCAGCATCAAGGCGGTCTATTCGGGCCTGATCGCCGGTCGCGAGGACTGGGAGCTGGCCGAGACGTTCTTCAACTCGGTCACGCGCCGGGTGTTCGCGACCGTCGGCGTCGACCACGACATCGAGTTCGTCGACTCGGACTTCGCGGTGCCGTCGCTGGAGGCGGGCGGACTGCTGTTCCGTCCGTGCGGCCCCATGCCCGACGCCACCACCCTGGTGGAGCGCATCCTGGCCCACGCCCGCATCAGCGCCCCATTCGATGACTGGCGCCGGGATGCCCGGCTGGTCGCCAATCGCCTGATGGCGCACCTCCGCTCGCTGGGCCTGCCTGACCGCATCGACCGGGCGGAGATCATCGGGTCGCCGTTCTTCCGCCGCAAGGGCGCCTACCTGCTGGGCCGGCTGCACAGCGGCGACAGGGCCGTCCCGTTCGGCATCGCTCTCCTCAACACCGAGGATGGGGTCCTCGTGGACGCGGTGCTGACCGGTGAGAACGACATCAGCATCCTGTTCAGCTACACCCGCTCGCACTTCCACGTCGACCTGGGTCCCCCGCATCGCCTGGTGCGGTCGCTGAAGGTCCTGATGCCGAGGAAGTCGATCGCGGAGCTCTACATCGCCCTCGGCCACCACAAGCACGGGAAGACCGAGCTCTACCGTGACCTGCTCCACCGCCTCCGCGAGACGGACGAGCCGTTCCAGCTCGCGCCGGGGACGCCGGGCATGGTGATGATCGTGTTCACCGTGCCGGGCGCGGACGTGGTCCTCAAGGTCATCAGGGACCGCTTTCCAGCCATCAAGCCGACCACGCCGCAGGGAATCCGACAGAGCTACCGCCTGGTGTTCCACCACGACCGGGGAGGGCGGCTCGTCGAGGCGCAGGAGTTCGAGCACCTCCAGTTCGACCGTGACCGGTTCGCTCCCGAGCTGATCGAGGAGTTCCGGCGCGACGCGGACCGGACCGTGTCGGTGGGGCCCGACGTGGTGGTCGTGCACCACGCCTACCTCGAGCGCCGGGTCACGCCTCTTGATCTGTTCATTCGCCAGGCGTCGATGGAGGCCGCCGGCGCGACGCTGGTGGACTTCGGCCAGGCCGTCAAGGACCTGGCCGCAAGCGGCATCTTTCCCGGCGAGCTGCTGCCCAAGAACTTCGGGGTCACCCGCCACGGCCGCGTCGTCTGCTACGACTACGACGAGCTGGGGCTGGTCACCGACTTCTCGTTTCGGAACGTCCCGGCGGCCACCACGGACGAGGACGAGTACGCCGAGGAGGCATGGTTCGGCGTCGGCCCGCGGGACGTGTTTCCAGAGGAGTTCACCCGCTTCCTCGGTCTGCCGCCGGCCCTGCGCACGCTGCTGGAGCAGAGCCACGGCGAGCTCATCGAGGTGGGCTTCTGGAGGGACATGCAGGCCCGCGTCACGAGCGGAGAGATCCTGGACCTCTTCCCGTACCACCCATCGCGCCGTTTACGCACCACCGGCTGGTAGACGCGCGGCGCGCGTCTCCGCAAGGGAAGCCTGCCCCCCTTGCGCTGCTTTACGCCAGCGCCGCCTCGAGGGTGATCCGGTGCTCGGATACCTCCAGGGGCTCGGTGTTGTCGCTCGCGAACGCGTGGTGGATCCCGGGCGGGATCAGGAGCACGTCGGCCTTGCGCACGGGCAGGGACGGCGGGTCGGGATGGGCGATCTCGTACCGATCGGCCACGACGATCCGTCCGGACCCGCGGGTCACGTGCACGATCGCGGCGCGCTCGTCGTCGTGCTGGATTGCCGTTGTCCGGCCGGGATCCACCAGGGTGCGGCGGGCGAGGACGAAGGTGTCGGCCACGGTCAGCTGTGCGCCGCCGGGGACCGGGACGGGCTCGATCCGGGTCACCAGCGGGGCGGCCCCACCCAGGGCCAGGCGCCGGGCCTGGTCGGGAACGACCAGCGTGTCCAGGCGCCGCCGCGAGTAGGCGCGGTCGAACTCGGCCGGGATCGGCCGGCCGGCGTTCTGGTCGTGCAGGCGGTCCACCATGTCCGTCGAGACCGTGGCGAACTCCTCCAGCACGCAGCCGATCACGGTGTGCACCACGTTCAACTGGTCGATCACGAAGACGTCCCCGGGCTGGACGTGGAAGCGGAACCGGTCGTAGCGCGCGTCAGGGCCACCGGCCAGCCAGGCCGCGAACGCCTCCGGATCGTAGACGCGGGCCCAGTCGTCGAAGCCGCACACGAACGCGTACCCGCCGGGCTGGACGTCGACGACGTGGAACACCTCCGTCTTGCGGGTGACGTGCCGCTGGAAGCTGAAGCCCTCGCCGGGGCGCTGGAAGAAGACGGAGTAGCCGAGGGGCGTCGCGCACTTGATCGCGTAGGACTTGTACTTGAAGAGGAAGCCCACCTCCTGCTGGAACCGGGCCACCCGGCGGGCGGTCGGGCCGGGCACGTCGCCCTGGAGCTGGTCCAGCAGGATGGACTTCAGGATCGACTCGTACCGCTCGAGGACATCGATCGGGGCATCGGTGGACAGGTGCCCGGCCAGGACCGGCAGGGTGTCCAGCCCGGCCTCACGGATGGCCTCGCGGCCGGCGGCGTCGATGCCGCCGGCGGCGACATCCAGGAGCGTGCGCTCCAGGTGCTCCCGCGTACCGCCGCTCACCGTCATCCGTGCTCCGTGGCCATGAGGCTGTCAGGATACACGGACCGATGAAAGCCCGGACAACTTGCTGTCCAGAAAGTCAAGCCAGTGGAACAGGACAAGAAGGGGTAGCCCAGGACGCACACCTTGGCTAAGATGGTGCGGTCGTGAAGACGCCTCCCGCTGAGGCTCGGGCACTTCCCGTCCCGAGGACCAGGAGCGAGCGAGACAAGAGGTTCCTGATCTTCGTGGGGCTCGTCCTGGTGGCGATCTCCATGGGCTTCAAATCCGAGATGGTCGGTCCGGCTCAGGTCTGGGGCCTTGGTCTGGGCCTGCTGGTG
The DNA here is from genome assembly GCA_036500885.1 of Candidatus Dormiibacterota bacterium. Lineage (GTDB taxonomy): Bacteria > Chloroflexota > Dormibacteria > Dormibacterales > Dormibacteraceae > CF-161. The sequence continues at coordinate 954 of DASYBH010000223.1, read as the reverse complement.
CTGGCCACGCCCGCGCTGATGGGCTACCTGCACTCCGACAGCGGCATGCCGAGCCTGGAGCACTTCGTGCCGGTCGTTCTCGGCACCCTGGCGGTCGCCGGGCTCTCTCTGCTGGTGCCCGAGTGGTGGAAGTACTCGCTGATCACCAGCGCGTTCGGCATCGGCTTCTGCTTCGCGGCCCACCTGGACTACCGGCAGATCCGAGACAAGCTCAAGCCGAGCCACCTCATCGTCCAGGAGGTGCTCCTGGCGTTCGGCCTGGCCGGCTCCTACCTGGTGATCCTGACCCTCGGCCTGGCGCTGCCGGTGCGCCTGGCCAGCATCTTCGCGATCTCCCTGCTGGCCAGCTATCGGTCGTTCCGCGTGCTCGGCAACCCGATGATCCCCCGGCGCGCCCTGATCTTCTCGGTGTTCGTCGCCCAGCTGGTCAGCTTCTTCGCCTGGGCGATGAGCGTGTACGTGTACTTCATCGAGGGCGTGTTCACGGTCATGCTGTTCCTGCTCTGGTACGTCAACCGCGGCATCATCCGTCACACGGTCGAGGAGTCGCTCAGCCGAAACGTCATCATCGAGTACGGTCTCTTCATCCTGCTGATCGCCTACCTGTTCTTCACCAGCTACCAGCCGAGATAGCGCTTGCCCCGCAGCCTGGGTCAGTAAGACGGCGAGGTATTCGGCGGCCGGGTGCCCCAGGTGGTGGCCGCCGGCATGCACCGACGCAGCGCAGCGAGGTCCTGGGGGCGCGTACGCGGTGGATCTCGGCGCGGCCGGCGCGCACGGAAGGGGGCTCGACCGCCACACTTATGCGGCGACTGGACGGGTACCAGCGGACCGGGATGTGGGCCAACCTCGGCGCCCGGCTGACGAAGGTCGAGTCGGGTGACGTGGTCGTGGAGGCGCGCCTCACGGCGGAGGCCCATGGCTTCCCGAGCGGGCGCGGAACGATCGTCCACG
>DASYBH010000222.1:0-2449 GCA_036500885.1 Candidatus Dormiibacterota bacterium | reverse complement strand
CGTCGTCAGCTTGACGTTCGCGGGATCCCCGGGCACGACGGCGACCGGGTGACCGGCCGCCGCCACGAGCTGCGCGTCGTCGTCGCCCACGACGCCCGCGTCGGCCGCCTGGAAGTGGGCGCGCTCCAGCACCGAGTAGCGGAAGCCCTGCGGCGTCTGGGCCAGGACGAGCCGCGACCGGTCGAGGCTCTCGACGAGCCGGCCGCCCTCGACCCGCTTGACCGCGTCCCGCAGCGACACCCCGGGGATCGCGGCGCCGGTCTGGATCGCCGCGGCGATCACCCGGCGGACGAGGGCGGCGGAGGCCATCGGCCGCGCGGCATCGTGGACCAGGACGTACTCGCAGCCCTCCAGGGCCTTCAGGCCCGCCCGCACCGACTGCTGGCGCGTGTCGCCCCCGGGCCGCACGATGACCGGCTTGCGCGGCCGCAGCGCCTCGACCTCGCGCTCGGCCGGCTCCAGGCGCGACGGCGGCCCGACGACCACCACACAAGTGATCTCGTCGAGGGTCAGGAACAGGTCGACGACCCGCGCGAGGGCGGTGCGCCCGTTCAGCTCGACCAGCGCCTTGGCGCCGCGGCCCAGACGGATGCCGGCGCCGGCCGCCGCCACGATGACTCCGATCTGCACAGTCGGTCCTCCTTGCCCGGTCTCCCCGGGTGAGCTACAGGACGGCACGCACGGCCTCCCGTCCGTGGGAGAGCGCCGCCACGGCCTCGGCCAGCTCGCGCACCTCGACGAGCTCCAGCCCGGGCGGGGCGTTCGTCGAGCCGCGCGGCACGATCGCCCGGACGAAGCCGCGCCGCATCGCCTCCTGCAGCCGGCGCTCCATGCGGCCAACGCGGCGCACCTCGCCGGCCAGGCCCAGCTCGCCGATCACGACCGTCCCGGCGGGGAGCGCTTGGTCGCGCAGGCTGCTCGCGATCGCCAGGGCCAGCGGCAGGTCCGCGGCCGGCTCCACGATCCGGAGCCCGCCGGCCACGTTCGCGTACACGTCCGTCTCCTTCAGGTCGACCCCGGCGCGCTTGCCCAGCACCGCGACGATCATGTGCAGCCGGTTCACGTCCAGGCCGTTGGCGGCGCGGCGCGGCAGCCCGTACTGGCTCCTGCCCGCCAGCGCCTGCAGCTCCACCAGCAGCGGCCGGCTGCCCTCCATCGCCGCCAGGACCGCGGTCCCGGGCACCGAGCGGTGGTCACCGAGCAGGACGGCGCTGGGGTCGCCCACCTCCGCCATGCCCTCCTCGCCCATCGAGAAGATGCCGATCTCCTCGGTCGAGCCGAAGCGGTTCTTGGCGGCCCGCAGGATGCGGAACTCCTGGCCGCGCTCGCCCTCCAGGTAGAGGACGGTGTCCACCATGTGCTCCAGGACGCGCGGGCCGGCGATGGCGCCCTCCTTCGTCACGTGCCCGACCAGGAAGACCGGCACCGCCGACTCCTTCGCCACCCGGAGCAGCCGGCCGGCCGACTCCCGCACCTGGCTGACGCTGCCCGGCGCCGCGTCCACCGCCGGGTCGACCACCGTCTGGATCGAATCGACGATGGCGATGGCCGGCGCCTCCCGCTCGATGGCCGCCACGATCGCCTCCAGGTCGGTCTCGGCCAGCAGCAGCAGGCCCGGCGTGGCCACGCCGAGGCGGCGCGCCCGCATGCCCACCTGCTGCGGCGACTCCTCCCCCGAGGTGTAGAGCACCCGCCCGCCGGCCGCGGCGGCCTGGGCGGCGAGGTGCATCAGCAGCGTCGACTTGCCGACCCCGGGCTCGCCGCCGAGCAGCACGACGCTGCCGGGGACCACGCCGCCGCCCAGGACCCGGTTCAGCTCCCCCCAGGCCAGCGCCAGCCGGGGGGCCGCAGCCACGTCGACCTCGGTGATGGGCACCGCGAGCGACGGCGACCGGCCCGCTCCGCCGCCCCTCCGCGCCTCGCGGCCACCCGCGCGCGGCTGCCGCAGCTCCTCCAGGGTGTTCCAGGCTCGACAGTGCGGGCACTGTCCCGCCCACCGGACGGACTCGCCGCCGCACTCCCGGCAAACGAACGGGACGCTGGACTTCGACATGGGTTCTCCACTCCGCGGATGGTCAGGCCAGATTTACACGCTTGCAGCGTGACCTTTCAAGAGGCCACAACGTTATGCGAACGGTGGAGGACGGTGAAGCCGGCCTCGACCCCCTTCCTTGGCTGCGCCGCCCTGACTACCCCCAGGGCGGCGCCCTTTTTTACGAATGCAAGGGTGGGCAGGCCGCCCTTTCCAGACCCTCTTCAGCCAGGCGTGACCGCGGACATCAAGGGCCGATCGCCTCGAAGAGTCGCTGCGGCGAGAAGGGGAGCCGCACCGGTTCCGCGCCCAGGGGAGCGATGGCGTCGCACACCGCGTTGGCCACGGCCCCGAAGGCGCCGATCGTACCCGCCTCCCCCACGCCCTTGCTGCCCAGAGCGGTCAGCGGGCTCGGGC
>DASYBH010000221.1:0-10632 GCA_036500885.1 Candidatus Dormiibacterota bacterium | reverse complement strand
CTCGAGCTGGGCCAAGATGTCGGTTGGAAGGTCGCCGGCCCACGCCGCTGCATCGGCTTGTACGATCGCCGGGAGCACCGGCGACGGCGGTGCCCGGTCGGCGCCCTCGTCGCGGATGGGAGCCAGTGCGATCTCTGCGAGCGTGCCGATCCGGGTCGGCTCGTGGCGCGGGGCCAGGCGCCGAGCGGGATGGAGCAGGAACCGTTCGTCCTGTACCTTGCGTGGTTCGGCGACGGGCTCAGCAAGGTGGGGATCACATCCGAGAAGCGCGGCATGGGCCGCCTCTGCGAGCAGGCGGCCCTCAGCTACTGCCTGGCCGCCCGCGGCCCGTTCACCTCGATCCGGCAAGCCGAGGTGCTGTTGTCCAGCATCGGCGTGGCGCCCGAGCGCCTCGCCTCACGCACGAAGCAGGCGGCATGGTGGCGGATCCCGCCAGCCGAGGAGCGTGCGACAGAGCTCGCAGCGCTCCACAAGATCGCGGCCGATGCGATCCGCGCGCTCCCCCGCACCGAGCTGCTGGAGTTCCAGGCCAGCGACCTCACGCCGCTGTTCGGCCTGGAACGCGAGATGCCAGACCGGTACGAGCTGGTCACGGCAGTCCGGCCGGGTGCAGTGCTGGGCGGGCAAATCACCCACGTCATCGGCAGGTCCGTGGTGCTGAGCCCTACCCAGCTCGTGGTGGATACCGGCCTCTTGGAAGGATGGACGCTGCGGCGCAGCGCCGAGTCAGCCGGCGGCCTCGACGTCGAGACGCGGACCCGCGAGGCCGACGCCCGTGCCGTCCAGGGCACGCTCTTCTGAGGGCCGCGGCTCGCTGATCGTCATCGAGGGCATGCCCGGTGCCGGCAAGACCAGCGCGGCCGCGGTGCTGGAGCGACGCGGCCACCAGGTCGTTGGCGAGTACGTCTCTGAGCGCCCGGGCGTCGAGGATGACGAAAGGGCACCAGCGGAACTGGATCACGAAAGCGGCGATCACAGCCCTGGCGATGACATCGGGCAACGTCTTCTGTGACAGGGACTTCGTCACGTCGCTCGCGTTCGCCTTCTCGATCGACGATGGCGCCCTGCTGCGGGAGCGGACCGCCTGGGCGCGGGCGCATCTTGCCGCCGGCCGACTCGCGGTCGCCGACGCCTACCTCGTGCTCGACGTTTATGGTTCAGACGACAGAGGTTGGTTCGAACTCAAAAGTGGGTTCTGGTGCGGCGGAGAGGATTTGAACCTCCACGGGCCGAAGCCCACTAGCTCCTGAGGCTAGCGCGTCTGCCGTTCCGCCACCGCCGCGTGCGCTGACAGGCCATCAAGTATAGAGGGCAGGCCTCCGGTCGAAGAAGGCCGCGAGGCGCTCGGCCTCCCCCCGCACGCCGGCCTGCTCGGCGCGGCTCAGCGTCCCGAACGGCGTCACCCGCACCGCCAGGCTGGCGCCCTCCACCCGCTGCTCCCACACGCCCACGATCCGGCCTCCGCTCAGCACCGTGGGGGAGATCCAGCCCGCCGTCCGGTAGACCAGCGGCCGGTGCTCGGCGCCGGCCAGGTGGTCGCGGTCCGCGTGGCCCAGCACGTACGTGTCGAACGCCGGCAGCAGTCGAACCGCCGCCACGGCGTCCCGCTCGCCGCCCGCCAGCTCGTCCAGGTCCGCGGACAGCGCCAGCAGCTTCTGGCCGGCGACCCGCACCTCCGCCAGCTCCGGTCCGAGCCGGGTCACCAGCGCGTTGATCGGTCCCATCTGGCGCACGCCCAGCCAGCGGGCGTAGTCCTGCGGGCTTGCCGGGCCGTACGCCCGCAGGTAGCGCCGCAGCCAGTCCAGGCGGGCGGCCTCCGGGTCGATCCGGGGCGCCGGCCCCAGCCATGACTCCGTCCGCACGTACGTGGTCTCCTGGCCGCGGTTCGGCCCGTTGACGAACAGGCCGCGCCGGGCGGCAGGCTTCAGCAGCTCGCCCCAGCTGGACCGGAGCCGGTCGCCCAGGTGGTCGCCGGCGCGCCTGGTGACCACCTCGGCCAGCTCCCGCCTGGTCCGCGGCTCCCCGTCCTCCAGCGCCTCGGAGAACGCCTCGTACAGCGCGTCCAGGTCCTCGGCGGTCACCTGGAAGTTCCGCAGCCACACCGCCGTGTAGTTGACCGCCGGGTCGAACACGGCCGAGTAGAGCGCGAGCTGCTCCGGGGTCAGCAGGTGCAGCGTGCCGCGCATGCACCAGGTGCGGACCAGGCTGCGCTCCTCCCACAGCGCCCGCGCCACCGCGCCCGGCTCCGCCGGCTCGGACCGCGCCCACACCTGCACGTCCGCCGTGCTCATCACCTGGGCGTGGATGCCGCACGTCGCGAGCGCCACTGAAGAGGGGCAGGCGGCGGCTCCCGAGAGCCTGGGCATCAGACCGTGGCGTCGCAGCCGGAAGGCCGCGACGCCGTCTGGGTCGAGCTGGATCAGGCCGGCCGCGCCTCCGCGGCCACGTCCTCCGCGAGCGGCGCGGCGTCGGCCCGCAGCGCCTTCTTGTCGAACTTCAGCGTGGAGGTCTTGGGGATCTCGTCGATGAAGCGGATCTCGTCCGGCAGCCACCACCTGGCCACCTTGTCGGCCAGGAACTCACGGACCTCGTCCGCGGACAGGTCGCCCGTGTGCTCGGGCCGGGCCACCACGTAGGCGACCGGCCGCTCCTGCCACTTGCTGTGGTGCAGGCCGACCACGGCCGCCTCGAGGACCTTCGGGTGGGCCATGATCGCGCCCTCCAGCTCCACCGAGCTGATCCACTCGCCGCCCGACTTGATCACGTCCTTGGTGCGGTCGACGATCGTGATGTAGCCGTCGGGGGACATGGTGGCGACGTCGCCGGTCCGGAACCAGCCGTCCTCGGTGATCTTGCCCGGATCGGCGTCGTTGTGGTAGCCGCTCGCGATCCACGGTCCCCGGCACTGGATCTCGCCGAACGCGACGCCGTCCCAGGGCAGCTCCTCGCCCGTCGCGAGGTCGGCGATGCGGATCTCGATGCCGGCGGCCGGCACGCCCTGCTTGAGCCGGATCTCCAGCTCGTCCTCCTTCGGGATCCAGCTCCGGACCAGGCCGATGCTGCCGATGGGGGAGGTCTCCGTCATCCCCCACGCGTGCAGCATGCGCAGGCCGAGGGCGTCCATCCCCTCCATCAGCGACGGGGGGATGGCCGAGCCGCCGCAGATCACCGTATGGACCTTGGGCAGCTTCGTGCCCGTCTTCTGCATCGTGGTCAGGAGGTTGATCCAGATCGTCGGCACGCCCGCCAGGATCGTGGCGCCCTCCGACTCGGCGAGCTCCAGGAGCACCGGTCCGTCGCCCATGAAGCGGTCGGGGAGGATCAGCTTGCAGCCGGCCATTCCGGTCGCGTACGGGATGCCCCACGAGTTGGCGTGGAACATCGGCACGACGGGCAGGATCGCGTCCTCCTCGCCTATGCCCAGGGCGTCCTTGGGGAGCACGGCCATCGTGTGGAGGAACTGCGAGCGGTGGGAGTACACCACGCCCTTCGGATTGCCCGTGGTCCCCGACGTGTAGCACATGGCGGCCGCGGAGCGCTCGTCCAGCGTGGGCCAGGAGAAGCTCGACGACTCGGCCGCCATCATCGTCTCGTAGTCGAGCAGCTCGCCGAGATCGTGCTCGGGGAGGGGGGCGCCGTCGTTGAGCACGACGATCGCGCGGACGGACGGGATGCGCCCGGCGACCCTGTTGAGCACCGGGAGGAGCGTCCTGTCCACGAACAGCACGGTGTCCTCCGCGTCCGCGATCGTGAACTCGAGCTGGTCGGGAAAGAGCCGCAGGTTCAGCGTGTGCAGGACGGCGCCCATGCAGGGGATTGCGTAGTACAGCTCCAGGTGGCGGTAGTTGTTCCAGGCCAGCGTGGCGACCCGGTCGCCCTGCTCGACGCCGAGCCGGGTCAGCACGTTCGCGGCCTTGTACACGCGCTCGGCCAGGTCGGAGTAGGTGTAGCGGTGGAGGCCTGTCTCCCGCCTGGTCACGATCTCCTTGTGGTCGAAGAGCCGCTCCACCCGCCACAGCATGTGCTGCGTGGTGAGCGGATAGTCCTGCATCAAAGCCTTCATCTGGCGATCTCCTCCCGAATTCCGAAGGTTCGGGCATCCGGCCCGAGTTTGGCGAGCAGGGATGAGATTAGCGGTCAATCGGGTGGTTGTCTCGGTACCATGCGAACGTGCCTCCTACCGGGCGCGCGGACCTGCACATGCATACGAACTACAGTGACGGCTGGCCCAGCCCTGGTACGGTTGTGACCCATGTGATGACGGCCGGCAGCCTGGACGTCATCGCCATCACCGACCACGACACGATCGAGGGCGCCCTTCGCGCCTCGGAATTCGCCGCCGGCCAGGCCGGCGCTCCCCACGTGATCGTGGGCGAGGAGGTCTCCAGCCGGCAGGGCCACATCCTCGGCCTGTTCCTCGAGAAGCCGGTCCGGCCGGGCCTGTCGGCGGCCGCGACGGTCGGGGCGATCCACGACCAGGGCGGCCTGGCCATCGCCGCCCACCCGTTCTGGCGGACCGAGCGCCAGGTGCGCGGCCGCGTGGCCCACGGCGTGGGCTGGTGCGCCGCGGAGCTGGAGTTCGACGGGATCGAGGTCGAGAACGCCACGCCCGGCTTCTACGTGTTCAACCAGATGGCGCACCGGCTCCGCGAGGCGGTGGGCTGCGCCGAGCTCGGCAACTCCGACGCCCACATAGTGGACGCGATCGGCAGGGCCTTCACCACGTTCTCGGGCAGCACGCCGCAGGCGCTTCGTCTGGCGATCGACCGGGGACAGACCCACGCCGAGCGCGACCGCTATCCCGCCATGGCCCTGGTCCGCTACGCGGCCTGGGGAATCGAGCACCGGCGTCAGCGCAGGGCGGCAGCGTACCGGTAGTCTCGCGTCGTGCCGGTCGTCGCCATCGTCCTGGGCCTCATGGTCGCCGTCGCGCTCCTGGCGCTGGCCGCCCACCACCTGAACGTGCCGTACCCGATCCTCCTGGTGCTGGGCGGGCTGGCCATCGCGCTCGTGCCCGGCCTGCCCCGCGTGGAGCTGGCGCCCGACACGGTCTTCCTGGTCTTTCTGCCTCCGCTGATCTACGCCGCCGGCTGGTTCACGTCCCTCAGGGACTTCAAGGCCAACCTGCGGCCGATCGCGCTTCTGGCCGTGGGCCTGGTGCTCTTCACCGTCGGGTGCATCGGCGTCGTGACGCACATGCTGGCGCCGGACCTGCCGTGGGCCGCGGCCCTCGCGCTCGGCGCGATCATCGCGCCGACCGACCCCGTCGCCGGAACCGCGATCTTCCAGCGCCTTGGCGTGCCCCGCCGGATCATGACCATCCTGGAGGGCGAGAGCCTCCTCAACGACGCGACCGGCCTGATCGCGCTCAACTACGCCAAGGTCGCGGTGGTGACCGGCGCCTTCTCGATATGGGCGGCGGGGCTCGAGTTCGTGCTCTCCGGCGCCGGCGGAGTCGCGCTCGGGCTGGCGCTGGGCTGGCTGGTCAACCAGCTCATGAAGCGCATCCAGGACCCGCCCATCGAGATCACCCTGTCCATCCTGGTGCCCTACGGCATCTATCTGCTCACCATCCCCACCCACGTTTCCGGCGTGCTGGCGGTCGCGGCGGCCGGCATCTACGCGGCCCGGCGCAGCCCCCAGACCTGGACGGCCGCCACGCGCATCCCGGCCTACGCGGTCTGGGAGGTGCTGCTCTTCGTGCTCAACGGCCTCGTGTTCATCCTGATCGGCCTGCAGCTCCCCGCGGTCATCGACGGGCTGGCGGGACAGCCGGTCCCGCGGCTCGTCGCCACCGCCGGGATCATCACCCTGGCCGTGATCGTGACGCGCTTCGTCTGGGTGTTCCCGGCCACGTACGTGCCGCGGTTCCTGAGCGCGGCGATCCGTCGCCGCGACCCCTATCCGGGGTGGCGCAACGTCGTGGTGATCGCCTGGACCGGCATGCGCGGCGTGGTGTCGCTGGCGGCGGCGCTGTCGCTGCCGCTCACCGTGAGGGGCGGCGCTCCGTTTCCCGGCCGCGACCTCATCCTCCTGGTCACGTTCTCGGTGATCCTCGTCACCGTCGTGCTCCAGGGCCTGTCGCTGCCGGTGCTGCTGCGCCGGCTCGGCGTGGCGGCCGACGGCAGCGCGATGCAGGAGGAGCTCGAGGCGCGCACTCGATCCATGGAGGCGGCCGTCGCGCGTCTCGACGAGCTCGCCGGCGAGGAGTGGACCAGGGAAGAGGGCGTCGCCTGGATGCGGATGTACTACGGAAAGCGCCGAAAGCACATCGACACGCAGTTCGGTCGCGTCAACCACGAACATCGGGACGGCGGTCACCAGCACGAGGAGGGCGTCGACCACGTCGAGGCGCACCGGAGCAGCCTGGCCGGCCACCGCCGGCTGCGCCGGGAGCTGCTGGACGTCGAGCGGACGACCCTCCTCGGCCTGCGCGACGCCGGAGTCATCGGCGACCAGGTGCTGTTCCGCGTGCAGCGCGACCTCGATCTGGAGGACATCCAGCTGGCGGAGGCGTAGCGCCGCCGCCTGGCGGCTCGCCGCGAGGGGCGGCTGCTGGCAAGGCCGGGTTCTGGTCGACCCGCCCGACAACCCGTCGAAATGTACGTGCTTTTCGGCCAGGTTGCGTTTACTCTAGCCTGCGATGAGCAACGAGCTGACTCGTCGTGACTTCATCCGGTGGTCTGGCGGCGCCAGTCTCGCAGCCACAGGCGGGATCGGTGTGCTGCTGGAGGCTTGCGGAGGCGGTGCGCCAGCGCCGGCGGCGCCGGTCGAGAAGGACGTGAGCAAGCTCTACGCCACGGCCAAGTCGGAGGGCTCCGTGACCTGGTGGACGGCCCACTACGAGCAGTCCGCCGCCGAGCAGATGGCGACGGCGTTCAAGGCCAAGTACCCGGGGATCGAGGTCAACCTGCTCCGTCAGACGGCTCAGGTCATCAACACGCGTCTCAACCAGGACCTGAAGGCGGGCAGCACCGACTGCGAGGTCTTCTGCTCGACCGACGAGGGCCACTACCCGCCGCTCATCAAGGGCGGCTACCTGGCGAAGTACACGCCGCCCGACCTCGACCTGCTGCCCAAGCAGTTCCAGGCCCTGAACCCCGACCACTACTACCACCTGGGCGCGATCGGTTTCGTCGTCCTCAACTACCGGACGGACAAGGTCACGACGCCGCCCAGGAGCTGGACGGAGTTCGCCACCAGCGCCTGGAAGGGCAAGACGACCACGGGACATCCCGGGTTCTCCGGCTACGTGGGACAGTGGGTCACGGCCATGCTCCGCACCTACGGGGACAAGTGGCTGAACGACCTCAAGAACACCGACCCCAAGATCAACCGGTCGGTCAACGACACCGTCACCGACATCAAGTCGGGTGAGCGCCAGGTCGGCGCCGGCCCGGACAACTTCAGCCTCTCGTCCAAGGCCCAGGGCGTGCCCATCGACATCCACTTCCCTGACGATGGCGCGGTGCTCGTGCCCGGCCCGGTCGGCATCCTGCAGGGCGCCAAGCACCCCAACGCGGCGCGGCTCTTCACCAATTTCATGTACTCGAAGGAGTACTCGCAGGCCCTGGTGAAGACGTCGAACTACCCGCTCCGCGACGACGTCGACCCGCCGGCCGGCGTTCCCAAGCTGGACAAGATCAAGGTCATCCACAACACGGTCGACCAGCTCACCAGGGACCTCCCGGACGCCATCACGAAGTGGCGCTCGGTGATGGGGGTCTGACCGACGAGCGGCCGGCACTTCCTGCAGATCCCCGGTCCGACCAACGTGCCCGACCGGGTCCTGAGGGCGATGGACCGCGCCGTCATCGATCACCGCGGCCCGGAGCTGCCGGAGGTGACCTGGGAGGTGGTCGCGAACCTGCGCCGCGTCTTCGGCACCGAAGAGGGCCGGATCGCGCTGTGGGCCGGGTCGGGAACGGGCGCCTGGGAGGCGACGGTCGTCAACACGCTCGATCCGGGCGACCGGGTCCTCGCGTTCAACAACGGCATCTTCGCCGAGAAGTTCGCGGAGGTCGCCCGCACGTTCGGCGCCGATGTGGACCTCGTGGAGATGCGCTGGGGTGACGCGGTCTCGCCAGAGCTCGTCTCGTCGAAGCTGAAGGGTCACGCCGCGGTGCTGCTCGTACACAACGAGACTTCGACCGGCGTCACCACCGACGTGGCCGCGATCCGGCGGGCGATCGACGCATCCGGGCAGGACCCGCTCCTGCTCGTGGACACGGTCTCCTCGCTGGGCTCGATCGACTTCCGCTTCGACGAGTGGCGGGTGGACGTCGCCCTGACCGGCTCCCAGAAGGGCCTCATGCTGCCACCCGGCATGGCCATCTGCTGCGTGTCGCCGCGCGCCTTCGAGCGCTCGAAGCAGGTGACGACGCCGCGCAGCTTCTACGACTGGGGTCCGCTGCTGGCCGCGATGGAGAACGGCTACTTCCCGGCGACGCCACCCACGCTCGAGCTGTACGGGCTGCGCGAGGCGCTGCGGATGCTCCACGAGGAGGGACTCGACAGCGTCTACCGGCGGCACGGCCGTCTGGCCGAAGGGGTGCGGCGCGCGGTCGCGGCATGGGACATGGCGTTTCTCTGCCGCGACCGTGAACGCCTCTCCAACTCGCTGACGGCGGTCGTCTGCGACACCGCCGACACAGACGAGCTCCTCCGGCTCTCGGAGGCCCATCTCAACCTCGCGCTCGGCGCGGGGCTGGGCCGCCTGAAGGGCAAGGTCTTCCGGATCGGCCACCTCGGTGCGCTCAACGAGCTCGAGGTCCTGGCTACGTTGGGCGGGGTCGAGCTGGCGCTCGACATGGCGGGCGAGAGAGTCCAGCTCGGGTCGGGCGTCGCCGCCGCTCAGCAGTGGTTTCAGGAAGACGGTTGGTAGGCGTCCGCGGGCGAGCTCGCCCCGAAGCTTCATCGCTGCTCTTCCTGGCTGCCGTGGCCGTGCTCGGCTTCCTGGTGCTGGTCCCGATCAGCTGGCTCCTGCTGACCTCTCTCCAGGACCCGCTCACCCAGCGCCTGACCATCGACAACTACCGGTCGGCGTTCACGAAGAGCTACCTGCTCGACCCCATCATCAACTCCTTCAAGCTGGCGTTCGCTGTCGGGTTCATCGCGGTCGCGGTGGGCACCCCGCTGGCCTGGCTGGTCTCGCGGACCGACATGCCCGGGCGCTGGCTGATCCGGCCCCTGATCCTCGCCGCCTTCGTCACACCGTCCTTCCTGGGCGCGAACGCGTGGATCTTCCTGGCCGCACCCAACTCGGGGATGGTCAACAACTGGATCCGCTACGTCTTCCACGTCGACCATCCCGTCCTCGACATCTACGGACTCGGCGGCTGCATCTTCGTGATCGCGCTCTACTCGATCCCGTACACGTTCTCGTTCGTCTCGGCCACGCTCGAGCTGATGTCGTCCGAGCTCGAGGACGCCGCGACGACGCTCGGCTCGGGCACCTTCCGGACCACCTTCTCGATCACGCTGCCGCTGGCGCTGCCGGCCATCCTGGCCGGCTTCCTGCTCTCCTTCCTGGAGGCGATCGAGCTCTTCGGGCCGCCCGCCTTCCTGATGATCCCGGCCCGCCAGCAGGTGATGACGACGCAGCTCTACCTCTTCTTCTCGTCGTTCCCGCCCCAGATCGAGGTCGCAGCCGCGTACGCGATGCCGCTCCTGCTGGTGACGATCACGCTGCTCTGGCTGCAGCGCCGCCTGCTGGGCCGCCGCCGGTTCGTCACGGTGACCGGCAAGGGCGGCGTCCGGCGCCGGATGGCGCTCGGGCGCTGGCGCTGGCCCTTCGCGGTCCTCGCCTTCATCCCGCCCTTCCTCTCGGTGCTGCTGCCCTACTTCGCCCTGCTCGTGGTCTCACTCCAGCGCGTCTGGGGCAAGGGCCCGTTCGCGCCGGGCAACCTCGGCCTCTACTGGTACCGGTGGGCGCTGGTCGACAACCCGACGACCCGCAACGCGATCGAGCATTCGCTGGAGTACGGCGCTGCGGCCGCGACCCTCTCGGTCGTCGTGGCGACACTGGTCGCGTACCTGGTCGTGCGCCGGCTGGTACCGGTCTCGAGCGCGCTCGGATTCGTCGCGATGGCGCCGTTCGTGGTCCCCGGGATCGTGCTCGCGATCGGCTTCCTGGCCGCCTACTCACGGCCACCGCTGCTGCTCTACGGCACGGCCTTCATCCTGATCGCGGCCTACGCGACCCGCTTCCTGCCGATCGCCTACTCCAACGGCCAGTCGATCCTGCAGGGCATCAACGTCGACCTCGAGAACGCCGCCCGCACGCTGGGGGCGGGCCGTCTGCGCTCGATGTGGTCGGTGACGCTGCCCCTGCTCCGGCGTGGCATCCTCTCCGGCTGGTTGCTGGTGTTCATCCCCGCGCTGCGCGAGCTGTCGGCGTCGGTCTTCCTCTTCACGCCCAAGACGCACGTGATCACGACAGTGATCTTCGACTTCTCGGACGCAGGCAACTATGAGGCGGTTTCGACGATGGGGATCCTGATGATGCTGATCACCTTCGGGATCGTCATCCTGGCGTACCGCTTCATGGGACGGGACGTGACCACCCGGAGCGCGCACGGATGATCATCTGCGTTTCGTGCCGGGACCTCGATAGAGGAAGACGACTTGCCC
>DASYBH010000220.1:0-3324 GCA_036500885.1 Candidatus Dormiibacterota bacterium | reverse complement strand
TGGACGACCAGATCCGGCCGCACCTGCTCCAGGTCGGCCAGCACGGCATCGAGGGCGACCAGGTTGCCGTGGACGTCGGAGACGATCGCGACCTTCATCGCCATCGAGCATAGGGACCGCGCGACGCCCGCGCCCTGGGCGCCTGGCCGGTGCGTGGCCCCTCTTAACGGCCCCCCTTGACCGACAAACACCTGTTCGGATACGGTCTGTCGAGCGCCATGGCAGTCATCCCGCACTTCGACCCCTCCGAGTTCCGCGGCGACGTGACCCTCGACCACGTCATCCCGGCGCGCGCGGCCGAGCTCGCGCCCCTGCCGGCCGACCTCCGCCCCGAGTTGGCGGAGGCGCTCGCCGCGCGGGGCATCCAGCGGCTGTACTCGCACCAGGCCGAGGCCTACGCGGAGGTCCGGGCCGGCCGCCACCTGGTCGTCGTAACGCCCACGGCGAGCGGCAAGACCCTCTGCTACAACCTCCCGGTCCTGCAGCGCCTGCTCGAGGATCCGACCAGCCGGGCGCTCTACGTCTTCCCCACCAAGGCGCTCGCCCAGGACCAGCTCGTCGAGCTGGGCGCGCTGACGGGGCCTCTGCCGCTCGACGTGCGCGTCAGCACGTACGACGGCGACACGCCGCCCGGGCAGCGCACGGCGATCCGCGAGGGCGGCCACATCGTCCTGACCAATCCCGACATGCTGCACACGGGGGTGCTGCCCCACCACACGCGCTGGCGCAAGCTGTTCTCCAGCCTGGAGCACGTGGTGATCGACGAGCTCCACACCTACCGCGGCGTGTTCGGCAGCCAGGTCGCCAACGTCATCCGCCGCCTGAAGCGCATCTGCGAGTTCTACGGCTCGAGTCCCCGGTTCATCTGCGCCTCGGCCACGATCGCGAACCCGCGCCAGCTCGCGGAACGGCTGCTGGAGGAGGAGCAGGTGGCGCTGGTCGACCGCAGCGGTGCCCCGCGCGGCGAGCGCCGGCTGGTCTTCTACAACCCGCCGCTGGTCAACCGGAACCTCGGCATCCGCCGCAGCTCGCTCCTCGAGGGCCGGCGCATCGCCGCGCCGTGGATCCGCGACGGCGTCCAGACGATCGTCTTCTGCCGTTCTCGCCTGCAGGTCGAGGTGATGCTCAGCTACCTCAGGGAGTCGCTGCAGCCGAGGCTCGACGCCGGCCGCCGCGTGCGCGGCTACCGCTCGGGGTACCTCCCTCTGCGCCGGCGCGAGATCGAGGCCGGCCTGCGCTCGGGGGAGGTCCACGGGGTCGTCAGCACGAACGCGCTGGAGCTCGGCATCGACATCGGCACGCTGCAGGCGGCGGTCATCGTCGGCTACCCCGGGACGATCGCCTCGACCTGGCAGCAGCTGGGCAGGGCCGGCCGCCGCTCCGGCTCCGTCGCCGTCTTCGTGGCCTCCAGCGCTCCCCTCGACCAGTTCATCGTGCGGCACCCCGAGTACTTCCTGGGGTCCAGTCCCGAGGAGGGTCTGATCGACCCGGACAACCTGCTGGTCCTGGCCGGCCATCTGCAGGCCGGCCTCTTCGAACTGCCGTTCCTCGACGGTGAGCGCCTCGGCCGCGCCGACGTCGGCGAGCTGCTCCAGCTGTTCGAGGAGGACGGCGTCGTCAGCAGCTCCGGCGGCCGCTGGTTCTGGTCACAGGACGCGTTCCCGGCCGAGGGCATCTCGCTGCGGCGCATGGCGGCGGACAACGTGGTGATCGTCGACACCTCGCCGGCGCGCCCCGAGGTGATCGGCGAGATGGACCAGTTCACCGCCCAGGTCATGCTCCACGAGGAGGCGATCTACCTCCAGGACGGCGCCCAGTACCACGTCGACCGGCTGGACTGGCAGGAGAAGAAGGCGTACGTGCGCCCGGTCGAGGTCGACTACTACACGGACGCGCTGCTGGGGGTGACGGTCAACGTGCTGGACGCGTTCGAGCACGAGCCGCTGCCCGGCCTGGACCGCAGCCACGGCGAGGTCAAGCTGACGTCCCTCGCCACGATGTTCAAGAAGATCCGCTTCCACACGCACGAGAACGTCGGCGCCGGTCCGATCCGCCTGCCCGAGCAGACGCTCCACACCACGGCCTACTGGACGGCTGTCGACCCGGACCTCTGGGCCGCGCTCGGGCGCGAGTCGCTGGAGGCCGGACTGCAGGGCATGGCGCATGCCATGCGGACGGTGGCCAGCCTCCGCCTGATGTGCGACCCGGCGGACCTGGGCGCCCTGGGGGAGGTCCGCTCCGCCTCGACGCGGAGGCCGACGGTCACGATCTACGAGGTCTATCCGGGTGGCGTCGGCTACGCCCGGCGGCTCTACGAACTCCACACGTCGCTGCTCGACAGCGCTGCCGAGCTGGTGCGCGACTGCCCGTGTGCCGCGGGCTGTCCCTCGTGCATCGGTCCTCTCGGCGGCGCGGACGGAGCCAAGGAAGCGTGCCTCCGCCTGCTCTCCGCGAACGCCTTGCCAGTTTAGGTCGCGGCGCCGAACCCGTCGCCAGGCCGCGGCGGCCCGCGGTCGACCGCATCGTGCCGCCCGGGTTCGAGGCGGTGGAGACCGCCCACGGCACCGCCTGGCGCTACGCGGACGTGATTGCGCCGGGCAGGCTGCTGGGCTCGCCGCCGGTGCCGCCTCACGCCTACCTCGACACGGAGACGACCGGCCTCTCGGGCGGCACCGGCACACAGGTGTTCGCGGTGGCGGTCTGCCGGCCATGCGCGGCCGGCCTGGAGCTGACGCAGCTCTTCCTTGCCGACCCGGCCGGGGAGGCGGCGTTCCTGGCCCTGGTGCAGGACGAGCTGAGCCGGGACGGCGGGTTGGCGACGTACAACGGCAGCCGCTTCGACCTGCCCCTGCTGCGAACGCGCTGGGTCATGGCCCGGATGCCGGGCGAGCTGGAGCATCCCACCCACGTCGATCTGCTCAACCTCACGCGCTCGCTGCTCCGGTCGCGGCTGGAGCGCTGCACGCTGCGCGTGGTCGAGGAGCGTCTGCTCGGCTTCGAGCGGGAGGACGACCTCGCGTCGGCGCTGGTGCCGGAGGCCTATCTCGCGTACCTCCGCCACGGCTGGAGCCCGATGCTGCAGATGGCGCTGGAGCACAACCGGCAGGACGTCGTCAGCCTGTACCACCTGCACGCGCGCCTGCTGCTTCGCCTGGAGGGCAGGGATCCCGGGATGGAGGGCGGCGCCGACTGGCTTGCGTTGGGCCGGCACCTCTTCCGCACCGGCCGCCGGGCGGATGGCTGGCGCGCGCTGCGCAACGCGGCGGACCTGGCGGACGGGCCGGAATCGGCCCGGGCGGCCCTGCTGCTGGCCCGGCGCCTGGC
>DASYBH010000219.1:0-5246 GCA_036500885.1 Candidatus Dormiibacterota bacterium | reverse complement strand
CACTTCGCACCGGTCTCGACGACCGGACTACTTGATCTCGACGGTTGCGCCGGCCTCACGCAGCTTGGCGGCAGCCTTCTCGGCGTCCTCCTTGCTGACGTTCTCCAGGACGTTCTTGGGGGTCGCGTCGACCAGGTCCTTCGCGTCCTTCAAACCGAGCTGGGTGATCTCGCGAACCGACTTGATGACGTTGATCTTGCTATCGCCGATGCCGGCCAGCAGGACCGTGAACTCGGTCTGCTCCTCGACCGGCTCCTCGACAGCCGCAGCCGCCGAGGCCGCGGGCGCCGCGGCCACCGCCGCTGCCGCCTTGATGCCGAACTTGTCCTCGATGGCCTTCACGGCCTCGACGACGTCGAGCACGCTCCAGTCCGCGAGGGCCTCGACGAACTCCTGCGGGGTGATCTTGACCTTGGTCGCCATGATTCCTCCTCTACGCGGCGGCCGCGCCGCCCTCCAGCTTGTCCCTGTAGGCCTCGAGCAGCCCGATGAGCTGCTGCACCGGGGCCTGAACGGTCGCCACGAGCTGCGAGACCGGGCTCTGGATCGTGCCGAGCAGCTGCGCCAGCAGCACCTCGCGCGAGGGCAGGTCGGCCGTCTGCCGCACCTGGTCCGGGTTCATGACGCGGCCCTCCACCAGGCCGCCCACGATATCCAGCTTGATCCTGGTCTGGCGGGTGAACTCGCCGAGCAGCCGGGCCGGGACGCTCAGCTCGCCGTAGCCGAACGCGATCCCGACCGGGCCCTTGAGCAGATCCTGGAACTCCTCGTTGCCGCTGTCGACGGCGGCCCGCCGAGCCAGGGTATTCTTCACCACTCGGTATTCAACCGCCTGCGCGCGCAGGCGGCCTCGCAGATCCTGGAGCTGGCCAACCGTCAGACCGCGGTAATCGGTCAGAACGGCGACCTTCGCGTCCTTCAATTTCTTGGTGAGCAGCTCCACCTGCTCCACCTTCTCGGGTCGTGCCATAAAAAAAACCTCCGGGCCAGCAGACGGGCACGGAGGCGACAGCCTCGCTCCGGGGTACCTCGGCAGGAAATTAAGACGACGATGGACGTCACCTGCTGTCTGCGGCGTTGGGAACTATACCAGGGATTTCGGAGATTACCGAGGGACGTAGATGGCTGAAGCCTGGGACGTGGAGTGCGACGTCCTACCCGGAATGGAGGCGATCCTCGCGCGCGAGCTGCGCAGGTGCTTCCGCGGTCGGGTCGGCCCGCTGGCCGACACCGGCCGCTCGAGCCTGCGCTTCACCTTCCAGGGCCCGCTGGCCGACCTGCTCGGACTGCGTACGGCCCACGCCGCGTACCTGGGCCTGCAGTTCAGCGGCCGTCGACCAACGGCGCTGCTGGGGCACCAGAACCTGCGGGCGCTGCTCGACCGGATCAACCTGATCCGCTCGCTGCACCCGGCCGGCACCGTGTGCACGTTCCGGTTCGGCGCCGCCGGCCGGGAGACGTCCACATTTCGTCGCCTCGCGGCCGAGCTGGAGGTCCAGTCCGGCCTTCGCCACGACCCCGACGACGGCGAGCTGCTGATCCGCATCCGTCCGGTCGCCAGGGCCGACGATGGCTGGGAGGCGCTGCTGCGGCTCTCGCCGCGGCCGCTGTCCACCCGGGCGTGGCGCGTCGTCAACTACCCGGGAGCGCTCAACGCCACCATCGCGGCGGCCATGATCGAGCTGACGGAGCCCCAGCCCGACGACCGGTTCATCAACCTGATGTGCGGGTCGGGCACGCTGCTCGTGGAACGCCTGCTCCGCGGCCCGGTGGCCGAGGCGCTGGGCGTGGACAACAGCCGGGAGGCGCTGGACGCGGCGCGCGCCAACCTGGCCGCGGCCGGGGTGGCCCGCAGGGTCCGGCTGATGGAGTCGGACGTCATCCTGACCGGTCTGGACATGGCCCGCTACACGGTGCTCTGCGCCGACCTGCCCTACGGCAACCTGGTCGGCTCGCACCGCGACAACGCCACGCTGTACCCGCTGCTGCTGCAGGAGGCGGCCCGCATGGCGGCGCCGGGGGCGCGGTTCGCGGTGATCACGCACGAGATCCGGCTGCTGGAGGCGAACCTGGTCGAGGCCACCAGCCTGTGGCAGCTGGAGCGGACCTTCCGCGTGTTCCAGGGCGGCCAGCGGCCGCAGGTCTATCTGCTCAGGCGCTCCTGAACGCGGTCGCGCAGGGGAGCGGGCACCGGCAGGCCCTGCCGGCGCAGTTCCTCCACGTGCATCGCGATGGCGTCTCCGATCAGGTCGCGCACCTCGTCGGCGGACTCGCCCACGGCGACGCAGCCGGGCAGGTCCGGCACGTAGGCACCGTAGCTGCTGGGTCCCGGCTCGATGATCACCAGGTACCTGCTCATCTCAGACCTGCCTGCTTCATGATGCTGTGCAGAGTGCCCGGAGGCACGCTGGATCAGGCGCGGAGGCGGGGCCGGCCGTCAGCCGACGGCGACGTCCAGATACTCGAACTGGTCGCCCTCGCCGGCCTCGGGGGTCGACTCCAGCGTGAAGGCGATCGCCGCCGCCGCCGCCTGCCGGGCCTCGTCGTGCGTGCGCTGACCGCCGCCGACGATGTGCAGCTCCGGCACGTGAAAGTGCCAGTTCCGCGCCTCGTCGTCGAAGTAGATTCGGACGGGAATCCTGGCCTGGATAGCCATCACGGTCTTCACCTTACAGCAGCCTCCTCAATTCGGACACGCTCATCCCGAACTCCCTCGCAACTATGGCCATCGCCGGCCCCCCGAGGTCAACGGCATCGTGATAGGCGAATGGAACGCTCAGGCTTCCCTTGCGATAGATCCGATGCGAACCCCGCACTCGCATCAGTTCCCAGCCTGCCCTCTCGATGGCTCGTCTGACGTTGCGCGCCTTCGCCACGAATCGATCGTGCCAGGCACAGGCGGACAAAAGACGGACAATGAGCCCCATTCCCAGCCCACCTGTCCAACGGATGGGAGGCCCGCTCCGGACCCGGAACCTCCCCACGGGGAGGGAGCGTCCGGGTCCGGCTCAACGACGCCGCTAGGCCGACGTCAGCTTCGCGGCTTCCTTGACGTCCACCGGGACCGACGGGCCCATGGTGGTCGACAGGAAGAGGGTGCGGAGGTACTGGCCCTTGGCGGCTGACGGCTTGCTGCGCACCAGCGCGTCCATCAGCGCCGTCAGGTTCTTCTCCAGTGCGGCGGCGTCGAACGACGCCTTTCCGATCGCCACGTGGACGATGCCCGCCTTGTCGGTGCGGTACTCGACCCGGCCGCCCTTCACCTCGCGGATCGCCCGGGCGACGTCGAACGTCACCGTGCCCGACTTCGGGTTCGGCATCAGGCCGCGGGGACCGAGGATGCGGCCCAGGGGGCCGACCTTGCTCATCATGTCCGGCGTGGCGATGGCCACGTCGAAGTCCGTCCAGCCCTGCTGGACGCGCTGCACGAGGTCGTCGCCGCCCACGAAATCGGCCCCGGCCTCCTGCGCCTCGCGGGCCTTGTCGCCCCCCACGAAGCAGGCCACCCGCACCATCTTGCCGGTGCCGGCGGGCAGGGAGACGGTGCCGCGCACGATCTGGTCGGCGTGGCGGACGTCCACACCCAGACGGATGTGCGCCTCGACCGTGGCGTCGAACTTGACGGTGGAGGTGTCCCGGACGACCTCGCAGGCCTTGACCGGAGTCAGGCCGGCCGCGGCGTCGCCGCCGAGGGCCGCCTCGACCTTCTTCAGCGCCTCGGTGTACTTCTTTCCGTGCCGGCTAGCCAACGACTTCGAGCCCCATGGAACGGGCGGTGCCCTCGATCATCTTCATGGCCCGGTCCACCTCATAGGCGTTGAGGTCCTTGGCCTTCGCCTCGGCGATGGCCCGCACCTGGTCGCGGGTCACGCTGCCCGCCTTCTCGCGCCTCGGCTTGACCGAACCCTTCTCGATCCCGGCCGCCTTCTTGAGCATGTTCACGGCCGGCGGCGTCCGCAGGACGAACGTGAAGCTCCGATCCTCGAACACCGTGATCTCGGCCGGCACCACGTCGCCGGCCTGCGGCGCGGTCCGCTCGTTGTAGGACCGGCAGAACTCCATGATGTTGACACCGTGCGGACCGAGCGCCGTGCCGACCGGCGGCGCCGGGGTGGCCTTGCCGGCCACCAGCTCGATCTTCAGAGTCGCACGGACCTTCTTCTTGGACATCTATCTCCTCTGGCCTCCGTCAGCGGGGCTTAGTGGACCTTCTCCACCTGGAGCAGGTCCAGCTCCACCGGCGTCTCGCGGCCGAACATGTTGACGAGTACCTTCAGCTTCCCCTTCTCGGCGTTGATCTCGTCGACCTTGCCCAGGAAGTCGGCGAACGGCCCGTCGACGACGCGCACGCTCTCGCCCACCTGGAACTCGACGCGGATCTGGGGCTCCTGCTTGACCTGCTTCAGGATCGAGCGCAGCTCGACCTCCTGCAGGGGGATGGGCTTGTTGCCCGAACCCACGAAGCTCGTCACGCCGGGCGTGTTGCGGACGACGTACCACGACTCGTCCGACATGATCATCTTCACCAGCACGTAGCCGGGGAAGATGCGCTTCTGGACGTGGCGGCGCTTGCCGTCCTTGATCTCGATCTCGTCCTCCATCGGGACGAACACCTCGAGGATCTTGTCCTGCATGTCCATGGACTCGATCCTCTTCTCGAGGTTCTTCTTGACCTTCTCCTCGTGACCGGAGTACGCGTGGATGACGTACCACTGCGCCTCGGCGGCCGCGGATGCGAGGTCAGCCCTCTCGGTTGCCATCATCTACCCCGTCTTTCCGTAGAGGAATTTGGTCGACAGCTGGGTCAGGCCCAGGTCGACCGCGCCGACGAACAGCGCGATCACGCTGACCGTCACCACCACCACCAGTGTGTATCGATAGAGCTCGGGCATGGTCGGCCATACGACCTTGCGAAGCTCCTCGAAGGTCTCCCGCAAGAAGCGGATGAACCCCGGCGCCTGGCCGGTTCGAACTCGGCGGCGGGCCTCGCTGGCCACGCCCTACCTCGTCTCCCGGTGGGGAGTGTGCTGGCGGCACCAGCGGCAGTACTTCTTGAGCTCCATGCGGTCCGGGTCGTTCTTCTTGTTCTTGACGGTGTTGTAGTTGCGTCGCTTGCACTCGCTGCACTGGAGCGTGATCATCGTTTCCATAGGTCTACCTTTCCTGGCTGGGGAGAGGAAAAAAGAAGCCTAGTGAAACCTAGGCACGGTCAATGGTACCACGTGTTCGCCCCTCGTCCACCTCTC
>DASYBH010000218.1:0-5588 GCA_036500885.1 Candidatus Dormiibacterota bacterium | reverse complement strand
GCCTCCCACGCGTCGGAGACGTTGAAGCCGGCGTCCTCCCAGCGGTGGAGCTCGTCGAAGGTCAGGCCGGCGGCGCGCGCCCTGACGGCGTCGCGCACCGGCACGCCCCGCGCCGCCCAGCGGCGGGCCTCGGCCGGGGAGAGAGCGTGCCTGCGAGCCCAATGGATCTCCAGGGGACGGAACTGCGCCCACTCGAGCACGTCGCCGGGGGCCAGCCCGAGGCCGACCGCGTCCGCGATCTCCCAATCGTCGAGCCCGGTCTCGCGCCAGTCGTCCACCTGCACCCAACTGTAAGGAGCCCGCGTTGCTGAGCGAGGAACGAAACCGCATGCTGTGCCAGACCGGGCCGGGCACGCCGATGGGCGAGCTCCTCCGGCGGTACTGGCAGCCGATCGCCGGCACGGCCGAGCTTGACGAGCGGGCGACGAAGCCGGTGCGGGTGATGGGTGAGGACCTGGTCCTCTACCGCGACCTCGCCGGCACGTACGGGCTCGTCGACAGGCACTGTCCCCACCGTCGCGCGGACATGTCGTACGGCTTCGTCGAGGACCGCGGCCTCCGCTGCAACTACCACGGCTGGCTCTTCGACGAGACGGGCGGCTGCCTGCACCAGCCGTTCGAGGAGCGCGCCCACCCGCACGCGCGCTTCAGGGAGAAGGTGGCGATCAAGGCGTACCGGGTGCGGGAGCTGGCGGGGCTGGTCTGGGCCTACCTCGGGCCGGAGCCGGCGCCGCTGCTGCCGGACTGGGACCGGTTCCACGACAGTGGCTACAGGCAGGTGGTGCTGTCGCACGTCCCCTGCAACTGGTTCCAGTGCCAGGAGAACTCGATCGACCCGGTGCACTTCGAGTGGCTGCACACCAACTGGTCGCACGAGCTGCGGGGCCGCCATGGCAGCCGGGGGCCGGCGCACACCAGGCTGGGCTTCGACGAGTTCGACCACGGCTTCGTCTACCGCAGGGTGCGAGAGGACACGACCGAGGAGGACGAGCTCTGGACGGTCGGCAGGGTCTGCCTGTGGCCCAACTGCCTCTACACCGGCCACTTCGAGTGGCGCGTGCCGGTTGACGACGAGAACACGCTGAGCGTGGGCTGGTTCCTCGACCCGCTGCCGGGAGACGAGCCGTTCGAGCAGGGGCGCATCCCCTGCTGGACCGCACCCGTGGTCGATCCCGAGACGGGCCGCTGGATCGACAGCCACATCATGAACCAGGACTTCGTCGCCTGGGTCGGCCAGGGCCGGATCGCCGACCGGACCCGTGAGCACCTGGGAGAGAGCGATCGAGGGGTGCTGATGATGCGCAGGAGGATGTTCGAGCAGCTGGAGGTCGTCGGCGCGGGCGGCGACCCGGTGGGGATCATCCGTGACCCCGCGGCGAACCACCGCGTGCACCTGCCCCTGGTCGGAGCCGGGGAGCGCGTGGACCCGGCGACCGGCCCGCCCCGGTTCCCGTTCCTGGCGGGCCAGCCTCAGGAGATCGTGGAGGAGCTGGCCGAGGTGTGGGACGCGCGCGCCCGGCGGGCGGTGGCGCGATGACCGCTCCGGTCGCGAGGGCGGAGACCGTCGGCAGCCTGCTCCGCCCGCCGGAGCTGCTGGCGGCCAGGGAGCGGCTTGCCGGCGGCGAGGTGGCCGCGGAGCGGGTCCAGGCGCTGGAGGACGCGGCCGTGCTGGCGGCGATCGCCCTGCAGGAGGCGGCCGGCCTCGACGTCGTCACCGACGGGGAGATGCGCCGGTCCGGCTGGGCCGCCACCACCGAGGCGCTGCACGGGTTCGAGCCGCGCGAGGGCGGCCCCGGGCTGACGTGGCATGGTGAGGGCCCGGAGATCCGCATGGGTGGCGCAGGCTATCCGACGGTCGTCAGGCCGATCGGCGTCCGGCGCGACCTGGCCGCCGAGTATGCGTTCCTGAAGCGGCACGCCGGCGTTCGGACCAAGCACTGCATGCCGGCGCCGAGCTACCACCGGCGGTTCTGGTACGCGGAGCACTCGGGGGGCGCCTACCCGACCTGCGAGGAGTTCCTGGTCGCGATCCGCGACTACGAGCGCCAGGTGGTGGCGAGGCTGGTCGAGCTGGGCTGCGACTACGTCCAGCTGGACGCGCCCAACTACGGCTCGCTCTGCGACGTCGATCACCGGCGGATGCTGGAGGCGCGCGGCCACGACCTCGCGGCCGAGCTCGCGTTCGACGCCGCGCTCGACAGCTCGGTGTTCGACGGCGTCAGCGGGATCACGCGGGCCCTGCACGTGTGCCGCGGCAACGCCGCCGGGAGGTGGCATTCCAGCGGCGGCTACGGCGTCATCGCCGAGCAGCTGTTCCCGAAGCTCGACGTGGACGCCCTCCTGCTGGAGTACGACACCGACCGCGCCGGCGACTTCGCGCCGCTGGCGTGCGCGCGCCGGGGCGCCATCGCGGTGCTGGGCCTCCTGACCACCAAGTCGGGCGCCCTGGAGGACGAGCGTGCGATCGAGGCCAGGATCGAGGAGGCGGCGCGGGTCAAGCCGCTGGAGGAGCTGGCGCTGAGCCCGCAGTGCGGCTTCGCCTCGGTGGCCGCCGGCAACCCGGTCACGCCGGACGAGCAGCGCGCCAAGCTGGAGCTGGTCGGCCGGGTCGCCCACCGCGTCTGGTCCTAAAAGGCAAGGGGGGGCAGGCCCCCCCTTCCAGAACCCCCCTCTTGTCCGGGACGTTTGGAGGACCTCCGGTCCCGCCCTTCGGGTCTGTAGTCGGGGCTGGTGATCTCGGGAAGATGCACTCACACGCTCGGGCGAAGCCCTTGCTTACGGCCGCCCGGGGACTTTGTCGAAGCAGTTCAAGGTGCCTATTCGCGCACGCTCTGAGCGGCGCCGGAGAGCGATGGCGCCACCGGAGCCCTAACCCCGCCTTCCCCTGCCCTTCCACCCGCCCGCAGTAGCGTCGGACGTTGGCAGGTGTCCATGGCCGGGTGTGGCGCGTCCCCGTGATGGCGTGCCCGCGCGGCCGACAGAGGAAGGAGGATGTGTATGCAACGTCGGATGGCGCTGTTGGCGCTGCCGATCGCCGCGATGCTGGCCGTCGGCGGCGTGACCGCGATCGCTGTGACGAGGATCGTCGCCGGTCCGAGCTCGGACGGGACGGGCGTCACCCCCAACGGCTGGCGGCTGACGCCGGCCGGGCGTCAGGTCGAGCTGGCTGACCAGGTCTACTGGGCGGACCGGCCGGACGGCCAGGCGCTCAGCCCCGACGGCCGCACCCTGCTGATCAGCAGCGGCGGGCAGTCAACCGACTCGATGAAGGTCGTCGACACCGCCAGCGGCAAGGTGGTGCAGACGATCCCGTACGTCTCGCCGGAGGCGCTGTTCGTCGGCGTCGCCTGGAGCCCGGACGGCAAGCACGCCTACGCCTCGGCCGGCGGCAACAACAAGGTGCGGACGTACACCTTCGACGGCCAGCGGCTGACCGAGGGCACCGCCATCCCGGTGCCCGGCTTCCCGGTCGGGCTGGCGATCGCCCCCGACGGGCGCACGCTCGTCGCGGCGGAGAACCGGGCCGACGCGGCGGCGGTGATCGACCTCGGCACCGGCGCCGTCACGAACGTGCCGGTCGGCACCTGCGACGTGGTGCAGCCGGCCACCGGCCCCGGCCCGACGCCGCCGCAGTGCCAGCCGTACGGTGTCGCCTTCTCCCGGAACGGCGCCACCGCGTACGTGAGCAACTGGGGCGAGCACAGCGTGTCCCTGATCGACGTGAGGGCGCACGCGCCGGCCGGCAAGGTCCAGGTCGGCACGCACCCGAACGCGCTGATCGTGAACCCGCTCCGGCCCGAGCTCTACGTCGCCAACGGCGACAGCGACACCATCTCGGTCATCGACACCGGCGCCAAGGCGGTCAGCCGGACGCTCGACCTCGCGCCGTATCGCGGCGCCCCGGAGGGCAGCAACCCCAACGCGCTGGCGGTGGCCCCGGACGGGCGCACCCTGTACGTCGCCAACGCCGGCAACAACGACGTGGACGTGATCTCGCTCGAGGGGCGTGGTCGCATCGCCGGCATGATCCCGACCGCCTGGTACCCGACCGGCGTCGACGTCGCGCCCGACGGCCGGACGCTGTTCGTCGAGAACGCGAAGGGCCTCGGGGCCGGGCCGAACGTGAACGGCCCGAACCCGACGAAGGCGACCGCCACCCCATCCTCGCAGTACGTGGCCTCGATGATGCACGGGACGCTGTCCATCGTCCCCGTGCCGAGCTCCGACCGGCTCGAGCGCTTCACCGAGCAGGTCGTCAGCAACAACGGCTTCGACGAGCGCGACAAGGTGCGGGTCCCTGACGACGCGTCAGGCAGCGTCATCCCCCGTCGCGTCGGCGAGGAGTCGCCGATCAAGCACGTGATCTACGTCGTCAAGGAGAACCGCACGTACGACCAGGTGCTCGGCAGCCTGGGCAAGGGCAACGGAGCGCCCGGCCTGAACCTCTTCGGCGAGGAGTCGGCGCCCAACATCCGCGGACTGGCCCGCCGGTTCGTCACGCTGGACAACTTCTACGCCAATGCCGAGGTCTCGGCCGACGGCTGGAACTGGTCGACCGCGGCCAACGCCAACACGTACGTGCAGAAGACCTTCACGGAGAACTACTCCAACCCGAACCGGGGCCGGGGGTACGACTTCGAGGGCGGCAACTACGCCACGGCGCCGAACCGCGACCCCGCGGACAGCTACATCTGGGACCGGCTGCACGGCCACAACGTCCCCTTCCGCAACTACGGGTTCTGGGACACCGGCACCGTGCCCGCGATCGTGGCGCCGACCGCGCCGAACCTGGTCGGCACGACCGACCTGAACTACCCGGGCTACAACCTGGGCATCACGGACCAGGTGCGCATCGCCGAGTGGGAGCGAGAGTTCCGCGCCTTCGAGGCGCAGGGCACGCTGCCGTCGGTGGAGTTCGTCCGGCTGCCCAACGACCACACCGCCGGCACGCGGGTCGGCGCCCGGACGCCTCGCGCCTACGTCGCCGACAACGACCTCGCGCTGGGCCGGCTGGTGCAGGACGTGTCGCATTCCAGGTTCTGGGCGAGCACCGCGATCTTCGTGGTCGAGGACGACGCCCAGAACGGCCCTGACCACGTCGACGCCCACCGGACCGAGGCCCTGGTCATCAGCCCGTACACGCAGACCGGCAGGGTCGACTCGACCTTCTACAGCACCGTCTCCATGCTGCGCACGATGGAGCTGATCGTCGGGCTGCGGCCGATGACGCAGTTCGACGCCGCGGCGACGCCGATGCTCAACAGCTTCGCCCGCCGGCCCAACCTGCGGACGTATGACGCGGTCACTCCCAGCCAGTCGCTGACGGAGGTCAACACCGCGGCGGCGCCGATGGCCGCGCAGTCGGCGGCGATGAACTTCGACCAGGCGGACGCGCCCAGCGCGCCGGCGCTCAACCAGGCGATCTGGCAGAGCGTGAAGGGCGCCTGGAGCGTGATGCCCGCGCCGGTCACGACCGCGGGCCAGGTCGCGAGCACCGACACGGACGGCTGACCCGACATCCAACCCCTTTCCCGGCGCCGTGGCCCGTCGTGGGCCGCGGCGCCGGTCCCGCGGCGTCCGACAGAATT
>DASYBH010000217.1:0-2007 GCA_036500885.1 Candidatus Dormiibacterota bacterium | reverse complement strand
TGAGCAACGTTCAACCTAAGGAGGGCGGCAACGAGCCGCCCTCCTACTCCCCCTCCCCCCTGACGCCGGGGGGTCAGGGGGGCAAGTCGTCTACCTTGACCAGATGAAGCTCCAACCAGGTGAGCCCGCACCGCGGTTCGTGCTCGCCGACCATGACGGCAACCCGGTCGACCTCGGCGGCTATCGCGGCCGCAAGGTCGTGGTCTACTTCTATCCGCAGGACGACACTCCCGGATGCACCACCGAGGCCTGCCAGTTCAACGACGCGCTCTCCGGCTTCGAGGGCGCGGGCGTGGAGGTGCTGGGCATCTCGGCGGACGACGCGAGCAGCCACCGGAGCTTCCGCGCCAGGTACTCGCTGGGCTTCCGCCTGCTGACGGACCCGGACCACGAGGTGGCGTCGCGATACGGCGCCTACGGCGAGAAGGTGCTCTACGGCAAGAGGACGACCGGCGTGATCCGCTCGACCTTCCTCGTCGACGCGGAGGGCCGCATCGAGCGGGCGTGGTACGGCGTCCGGGTGGACGGCCACGCCGCCAGGGTCCTGGCCCAAATCGGCGCCCCGACCTGAGCGGCCGCGCCGCGTCCCTGACCTGGGAGCTGGTCATGCCCATCCCGCTCCCCGCCCAGGTCCAGGTGGCGCTCGAGGAGGTGCTGCTGGAGCGCGTGGTCGCGGGTCGCAGGGGACCCACCCTGCGCTTCTGGGAGTGGGCGGAGCCGGCGCTGGTGCTCGGCTCCCACCAGGTCCTGGCCAACGAGGTCGACGCCGGCGCGGCCGAGGCGCTGGGCTTCACCGTCGTCAGGCGCACGAGCGGCGGCGGCACCATGATCGTCGAGCCGGAGCGGACGATCACCTACTCCCTCTACGCCCCCGAGTCGCTGGTGGCCGGCCTCAGCTTCGTCGAGTCGTTCGCGTTCCTCGACGCCTGGGCGGTGGACTGCCTGCGCGGGCTGGGTGCGCCCGCGGACTACCGGCCGATCAACGACATCGTCTCGCCCGAGGGCAAGATCGGCGGCGCCGCCCAGGCCCGGCGCCGGGGCCACGTGCTGCACCACACCGCCATTGCCCACACAATGGACACCACGATCGTCGCCCGCCTGATCCGCGTCGGCCGGGAGCGGATATCGCCGCTGGGCGTGCGCAGTGCCCAGAAGGCCGTGTCGCCCCTGGGGCGGTGGCTGGCGCTGGACCGGGACGCGGTGGTGGCCGCGCTGGCCGGCTGCTTCCGGGAGGGCCACGACACCCGCACGGGCGGGCTCCGACCGGACGAACTGGCGGACGCGCGGGCGCTGGCGGCTCGCAAGTACGCCACGCCGGAGTGGATCGACCGGCTCAGATAGGCAGCGCCGAGATCCGCAGGCTCAGCTCGTCGCGCCCGACCGGCATGGCGAAGTCGAAACGGTCCGCCTCCAGGCTCAGCGCGACGTCGG
Organism: Candidatus Dormiibacterota bacterium; assembly: GCA_036500885.1. Lineage (GTDB taxonomy): Bacteria > Chloroflexota > Dormibacteria > Dormibacterales > Dormibacteraceae > CF-161. The sequence goes on along the minus strand of DASYBH010000217.1, from coordinate 576 downwards.
AGGCCGGGAAGCCGGGCCAGCACCCGGAGACGAGCTCCCGGTAGCGGTCGCTCGCATAGAGGGGCGCGAGCAGCTCCCGCAGGTCCGGCGGCGAGCCCGCGAGCAGCCCCTCCAGGTACGCCGCGCAGGCCGCGTCCTCCGGATGCCCGCGATCGGCCCCGGTGGCGACCAGGGTGACCAGCTCGGGCTCCGTTGCCCGGATCGCCCGCGCCGTCGCGGCGGCCACGGCCAGGGCGCCGGCGAACAGGTGGTCGGCGTGGGTCGCGGCCACCGCGCCCTGGGTGCCCGAGCTGCTGCGCTGGACCAGCGTCAGGCCGCGGAGATCGGCGTCGCGCACCATGGTCGGCGAGTTGCTGATGGCGATGCCCTCCACCGGCAGGCCCTCGACCTCGGCGGAGATCACCGCGCCGGGGATGCGAGTCGCCAGCGCCCTGGCCTCGTCGACCTCACCCACCAGCCGGCACTCGCCGGCGCCCCCGGCCAGCGCGTACGCGCTGACGGTGAACGCTCGCAGCACGTCGATCACCACCACCGTGCCAAGGGCCTCGCGTGCCCCCGCCACACCGCCGCGATGGA
>DASYBH010000216.1:0-15711 GCA_036500885.1 Candidatus Dormiibacterota bacterium | reverse complement strand
GTCGTCGCCTGCTTCTGAATTGGTCTGAAGCACGGAGCCACGAAGAGCACGGAGACGCACGGAGGGCGTCGAGGTCAGCCTCAGCGCTCCAGCCGATCCCCAGATCCCCCATTCCCTCGTGCGTCTTCGTGTCCTTCGTGGCTCCGTGCTGCAACTCATTCAGATAGACGCCCGCCCGGACGCTCACCGCCTTTCGCCAGGGCACTACACGTCTTTGGAAGCACTGCCCTAGACCGAAACGCTCAGCACGACCTGCTCCGGCAGCAGGCCCTTGGCGCGGAGCTTGCCCATCTCGTGGTAGGCCTCCACGAACCGCATCGTGCCCGAATGGGAGCGCAGGACCATCGAGTGCGTGAAGGCGTAGTGCTCCTCGTAGCGAACGCCGTCCAGCAGCTCGCCGTGGGTGACGCCGGTGGCGGCGAAGAAGATGTTCCTGCCCGAGCAGAGGTCGTCGATGCACAGCACCCTGCCCTCCACGTGGCCTTCCTGGGCGGCCCTGGCCCTGTCCTCGGGAGTGTTCAAGAGCAGGCGTCCCTGCATGTCGCCGCCCAGCGCCTTCACGGCGCACGCGGCGATGACGCCCTCGGTCGCGCCGCCGGAGCCCATCAGCACGTGCATGCCGGTCTTCGTCTCGAGCGAGGCCATGATGGCGCCGGCGACGTCGCCGGCCGAGATCAGCCGGATCCGGGCGCCCACGTCCCGCACCTGGCGGATGATCTTCTGGTTGCGCTCGCGGTCCAGGATCACGACCACCAGGTCGCGAGGGTGCAGTCCCTCGGCCTTGGCGATGCGGCGCAGGTTCCACTCGACGGGCATCTCGATGTCGATCACGCCCTTCGCGCGGCGGCCGACGACCAGCTTCTCCATGTAGTGGACGTGCGTGGTGAACATGGTGCCCCGCTCGGCCAGCGCGACGACCGCGATCGCTCCCGGCTGGCCGTTGGCGGTCAGACGAGTCCCGTCGATCGGGTCGACGGCCACGTCCACCTCCGGCTCCAGGCCGTTGCCGACCTCCTCGCCGAAGTAGAGCATCGGCGCCTCGTCCTTCTCCCCCTCGCCGATCACGACGGTGCCCTTCATGTCAACCGATGCCAGGGCGGACCGCATCGCGTCGACGGCGCGCTGGTCCGCCTCCTTCTCGTTCCCACGGCCCTGGAGGGGCGCCGCCGACAGAGCCGCCTGTTCGGTGACCCTGAGCAGCTCGAGGGCGAGGTTGCGATCCAGAGGTGGATGTTGCATCTACACCTCGAAGACTACCCCAGGCGCCGTCTCCGGATCGGGAGCTTGTCGGGCTCGACCAGGAGGTCGTGCTTGTTGGCCAGGCGCCGGTCGCCGTCCGCTGTCAGGTAGACGCAGGTCCGCTCGAGCACCGCTGTCACCGTCACGACCTGGCCGCGGAGGACGGCCTCGAAGCCCTCCAGGAGGATCTCGTCCTCGGCCACCTGCACCTCACTGAGCGGTTTGGGCACCGGAGCGTCCTAGAAGATCTCTCCCCACATCTTCTTGACCCGGTCAACCGACGCGGCCAGCGGCCGCGTCCGTGAGCCGGCCGCTGACTGGCGGGACACAAGCGCCAGCTCGGGGACGGTCTCCGACGGCCGCTCCGGCAGGCCGTCCGGGTAGACGTGGAGCAGACCGAAGTGGACCCCTCCCTCCTGGACGATCAGCGACGCCACATGGGCGTCGCCCTCCAACCTCCCCGTCGTGGTGATCTTCAGCCGGCCGCGGACCATCACGTTGCCGTGGACGTGGCCGGCGATGACCAGGTCGTGCGCCTCGATGTCCGCCCTGACCCTGGCCTCGGAGCCGACGTGCAGCTCGCCGGGGCAGGTGACGTCCCCATCGAACGACCCCAGCACCTGGCCGTTGCCGGACATGGCCAGACGCCCCACCAGCACGTCTCCCTCTGAGATGACGGTGAGGGGCATCTCCTCGTGTCGCCTCGCCGGCAGCGACGCCGGCCTCGTCTCCTTGTTGTCTGGCATCAGGACTTGCGGTACGGCCTCCCCACCGCGGCTGGCGCGATCGCTCGACCCATCGCCCCCGCAACCACCACGATCGTCAGGACGTAAGGCAGCATACCCAACAACTGAATGGGCACGTGGACCCCGAGGTACTGGAGCCGCGCCGCCACCGCGTCCGCGCAGGCGAAGAACAGTGACGCGCCGAAGGCCCCGAACGGCGTCCATTTGCCGAAGATCATCGCGGCGAGCGCGATGAAGCCGCGTCCGCCCGTCATGTTGGGCAGGAACTGGGGGATCTGCTGGATCGTGAAGTAGGCCCCGCCCAGGCCGCCCAGCGCCCCGCTGGCGATCACGTTCAGGTACCTGACCGCCTTGACGTTCACGCCGGCGGTGTCGGCCGCCAGCGGGTGCTCGCCGCAGGCCCGCGTCCGCAGTCCCCAGACGGTGTGGAAGAGGACCACGTGGACGACCACCACCAGGACGAGCATGAGGTAGGTCACCAGCGCCTTCTGGAAGAGGATCGGCCCGATGACGGGGATGGACGACAGCACCGGGATGTTCCAGATCGGGAGTATCACGGCGCCCTGCACGTCCTGCTGCGTGCGGTAGAAGACGCCCGTCAGGCCGACCGCCAGGATGTTGATGACCGTCCCGCTGACGATCTGATCGACGAGGAACTCGATCGCGAGGACCGCGTGCAGCGCGGCGATCAGCATGCCGGCGACGATCGAGGCGAGCAGGCCCAGCGCCAGGTTGTGCGCCGCGAAGGCAACGGTGAACCCGGCGAAGGCCGAGGTCAGCATGATGCCCTCGAGCGCGATGTTGACCACGCCCGAGCGCTCGCTCATCAGGCCGCCCAGCGCCGCCAGCACCAGCGGCGTGGCCGCGATCAGCGTGGCCGAGGCCAGGCCGGCGAGGTCGGCGCTCTGGAACCAGGTCTGGATTCCCGCCACGGCTACGCGACCCCCTCCCTGGGCGGCGCCTGGCCCAGGCCGCCCTCAGTGATGCTGACGGGGGCCGCCGGGACGGAGCGCAGGCGGAAGAGCCAGCGCACCAGCAGCGGCGCGGCCACGAACACGATGACCGCCGCCTGGACGATCGAGATCAGGTCGGCCGACACCTGGGTCTGGAGCTGCATGAAGCTCGCGCCGCTCTTGAGCGCGCCGAAGAGCAGCGCGGCCGGCAGCACGGCGTACGCGTTGCTGCCGGCCAGCAGCGCGACCGCGATCGCGTCGAACGCCACGCCCGAGGACAGCGACGGCGTCAGCACGCCGGACACGCCGAGCACCTGGACCGCGCCCGCCAGGCCGGCCAGGGCGCCCGAGATGCCCATGACGGTCGTCATCGTCCAGCCCACCGAGATGCCGGCCGCCCGCGCGGCCCCGGCGTTCAGTCCGACCGCGCGGATGCGGAACCCGATCGTCGTGCGCTCCACCAGGAACCACACCACCGGCACGACGAGTATCGCCAGGAACAGTCCGAGGTGCAGCCGCGAGCCCGGGACGATGATCGGCAACCGGGCCGACAGCAGCATCTGCGGCGTCTGCGGCGACCCGGTGTGCGGATCGGACATCGGGCCCTTGTTGACCAGGAGGTCCGTCAGGTTGGCGGCGACGTAGTTGAGCATGATCGTGGTGATGACCTCGTGGGCCCCGAAGCGGGCCTTCAGCAGGCCGGGGATCGCGCCGTAGACGAAGCCGCCCAGCATCCCGGCGAGCAGCGCCAGCGGGAGGTGCACGGCGGCCGGCACCCCGGTGAGCCGGTAACCGGCGAACGCCGCGCAGATCCCGCCCGCGAAGAGCTGCCCCGCCCCGCCGATGTTGAAGAGCCCTGCCCGGAAGCCGACAGCGACCGACAGCCCCAGGAAGACGTACGGGATCGCTGAGACCAGCGTCTCCGGGAAGGCGTTGGTGTTGGTGAACGCGCCCTGGAAGAGCGCCACGTAGGCATCGATCGGGCTCGTGCCGGAGAGGAGGACGGCCACCGCGCCGGCGAGCAGCCCCAGCAGCACCGACACGAGGGGCAGCAGGAGGCCGCGCAGCCATCCCGCCGCCGCGCTCACGCGGCCCCCGCCATGAGCAGGCCGATGCGCTCGGACTCGATGTCGTCGCCGGCCAGCAGGGCCACCAGCCTGCCGCGATACATCACCGCCACCCGATCGGCCAGCGACAGGATCTCGTCCAGCTCGGAGGAGACCAGCAGCACCGCCATCCCCTCGTCCCTCCGGCGCACGAGCTGCTGATGGATGAACTCGATCGATCCCACGTCCACCCCCCGCGTGGGCTGGCTCGCCACGAGCACCCTGGGATCGCCGTCGAGCTCACGCGCCACCACGACCTTCTGCTGATTCCCGCCGGAGAGCGAGCCGAGCGGCTGCGCGGGGCTCTCCGCGCGGATGTCGAACGCGGAGATCACGCGCCTGGCGTGCTCCAGCACGGCGGTGAGCTGGCGGATCAGCCAGCGCGCGAACGGCTGGCGGTCGTACCTGGAGAGCACGAGGTTGTCCGCGACCGTCAGGTCCAGGATCGCCCCCGCGGCGTGCCGGTCGGCCGGGATGTGGCCGACGCCCTGGATCAGCACGCGGCGCGTGGTGTCGCGCGTGATGTCCCTCGACCCGAGCAGAACGCGTCCGTGGCGCGCGTGACGCAGGCCGAGGATCGCCTCCACGAGGTGGTCCTGTCCGTTTCCCTCGACCCCTGCCACGCCCACGATCTCGCCCGCGCGCACCTCCAGGCTGACGCCGTCCACGGCCACCTGGTGGCGGTCGTCCTCCACCGTCAGGTCCTCCAGGCGCAGCACTGGGTCGCGCGGGTGGGCCTCCCCCCTCTCCACGCGCAGCAGCACAGGGCGGCCGACCATCAGCCGGGCCAGCTCCGAAGGGCTGGACTCGCCGGGCGACGTCGTGGCGACCACGCGACCCCGGCGCATGACGGTGATGCGGTCGGCGACGGCCATCACCTCGCCGAGCTTGTGCGTGATGAAGATGACGGCGCGGCCGGAGGCGGTGAGCTGGTGGACGACCTCGAACAGCCGCTCCGCCTCAGGCGGCGTGAGCACGGCCGTTGGCTCGTCGAGCACCAGGAGCCGCGCTCCCCGGTAGAGCGCCTTCAGGATCTCCACACGCTGCTGCAGGCCGACCGAGAGGTCCGCCACTCGCGCGCCGGCGTCCACCTCCAGGCCGTGGTGCGCGGCCAGCTCGGTTACCGCCTGGCACGCCGCCCGCAGGTCGATCAGGCCGCGGCGGGCCGTCTCGTGGCCCAGCACGATGTTCTCCGCGACCGTGAGCGTCGGGATCAGCATGAAGTGCTGGTGCACCATGCCGATGCCGAGCCGGATGGCGTCGGTCGGGCTCGACACCCGCACCGGCTGGCCGTCGAAGATGACCTGGCCCTCGTCCGCCCGGGTCAGGCCGTAGACGACGTTCATCAACGTCGACTTGCCGGCGCCGTTCTCGCCCAGCAAGGCGTGGACCTCGCCCCATCGGACGGTCAGGTCCACTCCGTCGTTGGCCCGCAGCGCGCCGTACGTCTTGACGATGCCGCGCAGGCCCAGGGCGAGGACCGGGGTCTGGTCCCGGGCGCCGGTATCCACCGCGTACGCGTCCCCCAGGACGCCGCTGCGCTGCGTCGGTGGATACCGGCGGTCCCCTTCTTCACCTCCCCCCCTCATCCGCCGGGGGGTCAGGGGGGGCAAGTCGTCTTCCTTGATGGCGGGCTAACTCTCGGCGCCCGTCTTGATGCTGCCGTCCTTCAGGCCCCTGGCGATCGTGTCGATCCTGGCCTTCTGGTCGCTGGTCAGCTTGGAGTCGAACTTGTGGAACGGCGCCACTCCGACGCCGGCCGTCGACGCGTCGAACGTCTGGACGCCGCTCTTGAACTGGTTCCTCACGACCTGCCCGATCGCCGTCTTGACGGCCAGCGCCAGGTGCTTCTCGGCGCTGGTCAGCAGGCAGTCGTCCGCCTCCGGGTAGGACACGAACTGGTCGACGTCCACGCCGATGCACGCGACCTTCTTCTCCAGCGAGGCGAGCAGCGCGCCGTTGCCAGTGCTGCCGCCGGCGCCGAAGATCACGTCGGCGTTCCTGGCGGCGAACTCCAGGCCGCGCGCCTTGCCCCAGTCGGGATCGTTGAAGTCCTTCGAGCAGTTGCACGGCGTCTGGTACACACCGAGCGTGGTGATCTTGCTGTTGACGTACCTGGCGCCGTTCTCGTACCCGACCCGGTAGTGGTGGACCGGAGGGATGTCGAGGCCATAGACGCCGGCGATCGTGTTGGTCCTGGTGTACAGGCCGGCCGCCGCGCCTGCCAGGAACCCGGCCTGGTCCTCGCGGAAGAGGAGGCCGGTCACGTTGTCGGGTGTCGGGTTGTCGGGCGCCGAGTCGACCATGATCACCTTGACCTTCGGATAGGCCCTGGCGAACGTCTGGGCGTCGGCGCCCAGGTTGAACCCGACCGCCACCACCGCGTCGTAGCCGCCGTCTCCGAACAGGCGGAGGTTCTTCTGGTAGTCCTCCTTGGAGTTGGACTCGAGGTACCGGCCCGAGACACACAGGCTGGTGTCGTGCTGCGCGTCGACCACGCCCTGCCACGAGTTGGCGTTGAACGACCGGTCGGACAGCTTGCCGACGTCGGTGACGAGCCCGACCTTGTACGTCTTCGAGCAGCCGCTGGTCGTCCCCGGGCTCGACCCGCCGCTCGACCCGCAGGCGAACGCAACCATGACCGCGGCCGCAAGGACCGCAACCCGACCGAACACTCTCATCTCAGGTCTCCCCAGTTGGACTGTGCCTCTCTCGCACCCCGTTTCGATCCCGGAGTGCGGTCAGTCTATCCTCAAGCTGGCCTGATCGCGATGGGCGTTAACAGGCACGCGGAGCGTGTTCAGACGGTTGGATGTTCGTGCAGGTAGGTCATCAGGGCCTCGTGGTCCGGCGGCAGCGTTCCGTCCAGCACCAGCTCCTCGAGGCGGGCCTTGATCCTGCCCACCTCCCGCCCGGGCGGCAGCTTGCGCACGAGCATGATGTCGCGGCCGCTGATCGGCAGTCGCATCCGGCTCGGCTCCTCCTCCAGCACCCGGCGAACCCGAGCCTCCAGCTCGTCGAGCTTCCATTCGTCCGGGTAGGCCGAGGCGGCGATGTCGGCCCGCGCCAGCGCCAGCAGCGTCCAGATCAGGTCGCCGGCGTCCCGGGCCAGCCGTCGGACGGCGCCGTCGCGCCACTCCGGCTCGTAGAAGACGGGGCGCAGGTGCAGGCGGACCAGGCGCGTGACGCGGTCGATGTCGGCGTTCGAGAAGCGAAGCCGCGCGAGCGCCTCGCGGGTCATGTCGGCGCCGACGTCGTGGTGCCCGTGGAACGCGCCATCGGGCGTCGCCGTGGGCGGCTTGCCGACGTCGTGGAAGAGCGTCGCGAGGCGCAGCACAAGGTCGCGCGGCCCCAGGTCGGCCACCCGCTCGAGCGCCAGCATGGTGTGCCCGAACACGTCGGCCACGTGGTAGCCGCCCTGCTCCACCCCGTGGCACGCGTACACCTCTGGCAGCACCACCTCGAGCAGGCCACCCTCGTCGAGCAGCTCGAGGGCCCGGCGCGGACGGTCGGACATCAGCATCTTGCGCAGCTCGTCCGTGACGCGCTCCACGGAGACGACCGGCGGCCGGGCACGCTCCCGCAGCCGGCGCATGGCCGGCAGCAGGTCGGGCGCGAGGTCGAAGCCGAGCTGGGCCGCGAACCGGATCGCGCGCAGCATCCGCAGCGGGTCGTCGGAGAACGTGACGTCGGGCGGCCGCGGCGTTCGCAGGAGCCGTCGCTCCAGGTCGGCGCGACCGTCCAGCGGGTCGATGACCCGGCCCTCGAAGTCCATCAGCATCGCGTTGACGGTGAAGTCGCGCCGGACCAGGTCCTCCTCGACCGAGGCGGGCCGCACGAACGGCTTGCGCGAGTCCGGCGAATACGACTCGGCCCGTGCGGACACGAACTCGACCAGCCGGTCGCCCCAGGTCACCTGGGCGGTGCCGAAGCGCGGGAACAGCGCCGGGCGGCGGGTGCGCGCGGCACTGGCGAACGCCTCGGCCATCTCCAGCGCCCTTCCGTCCTCCACCACGACGTCCAGCTCGTGGTGGGGTCGACCGAGGATGGCGTCGCGCACGTAGCCGCCGACGGCCCAGGCCCTCACGCCGAGGTCGTCCGCGACGTGGCGCAGCAGTGGGAAGGCGGGATCGGTCATGGCATCCGCGGTGTGGGCTGGAACGAGCGCGGGGCGTCGCCGGTCCCGCGATGCATTCGTTCCGGGTGCGGACCGTCGACCAGGCCGGCTACAGGTGCTCGCGCGCCCACTCTACCGCGCCCACCTGGCCGGCGCGATCTCCGAGCCGCGCCCGGCGCAGCCGGGGCCGGCGCCGGGGCTTGATGAACGGCGACGAACGCAGCACCTCCTCCAGCACCGGCGCGACCTGCCGCCAGGACCGGGTCACCCCGCCCCCCATCACGATGATGTCGGGATCGAAGAGGTTCGCGACATTGATCAGCGCGTAGCCCATCTGGATGGCTGCCCGCCGCACGCGCCCGGCGGCCTCGCCGTTGCCTCCGGCGGCGTCGTCGAACAGCTCCTCGGCCGTCGCACCGGTCTCCCGCGCCAGGGAGCTCCCGCCGCAGTAGGCCTCGACGCAGCCGCGCTGGCCGCAGACGTCCAGCGGCCCGTTGGGGTCGAGGATCATGTGTCCCACCTCTCCGGCGGCCCCGTGCGCGCCGGAGAAGAGCTTGCCGTCCAGGATCAGGCCGGCCCCGACGCCGGTGCTCCAGGTGATGTAGACCATGCTGCTGGCGCCGCGACCGGCGCCGTGGTGGTACTCGCCGAGGCCGGCCAGGTTGGCGTCGTTCTCGAGGTAGGCCGGGCTGCCGACCACCTCGCGCACCAGTGCCGCCAGGGGCACGTTCCTCCATCCCGGCAGGTTGGGAGGGTTCACGAGCACCCCGCGCGCGGGATCGGTCGGGCCGGGAGCGCCGATGCCCACGCTCTGCACCTGTTCGCCGTCGGAGAGCCGGACGACCTGCTCGGCGGCCCATTCGGCGACGCGCCTGGGCGTCCGGAGCGCGGCGGTTCGATTCCGGCTGGTCGCGATGATCCGGCCGTCCGAGCGAGCGATGGCGACGCGAACCTGAGTCCCACCCAGGTCGATACCGGCGATCATCTGGAGTAAGGTAGCCGAGCTGCGGGGACCTCCGGGCGGCGAGAGCAGTCGGAGCGTGGTCCCTGCACCCTCTGAGGGCTCATCCCGAAGGTCCGACAAAGTCCCAGGGTGGCCGGAAGCGAGGGCCTTGCCCAGGTGTTCGAGTGCATCTTCCCAGGATCAGGGGGCACGCCTTGCCTCTTCTTAACAGACTCACTTGCCATCTTCGCTGGCGATTTGCTATCAAATTAGTCGGACACGACGGTGTCAGGCGACACGTCCAGACGAGAGGGGGCCTCCAGGCTCCTGGAAGAGGGGGCGGTGATGATTGGGGAGGGATCGCGGCCTGCGGGCGTCTCTCCCGCCGGCATGGCGACCGTGTTCGCGGGCGGGGGTGAGACGGGCGCCCTGATGGCGACGGTCGACTGGGCCGCCACCGCGCTCGGTCCCGTTTCCGGCTGGCCCGCCAGTCTGTGCTCGGTGGTCAGCGTCTGCCTGCAGGCGTCCTTCCCCGCGATCGTCTGGTGGGGCCCCGACCTCGTCGTGCTGCACAACGACGCCTGCCGTCCCCTGCTGGAGGGCCACCCGCCTCCATCTGCCCTGGGCCGTCCCGGCAGCGAGATCTGGCCCACCCTGGAGCCCTCGCTGGGGCGGACGCTCCAGGATGTCGCCCGGCGGGACGAGACGATCAGGTCGCGCGACGAACTCCTCCAGGTGAGCCGCGGGGGCGCGGTGGAGGCGGCCTACTTCATCCTCTGCTCCAGCCCGATCCACGACGGGACCGGTGGCGTCTGCGGCGTGTTCACGACCGCGACCGAGACAACCGACCGGGTGCTGGGCGAGCACCGGCTCCGCACGCTGAGCGAGCTCGCCGGCCTCGACGGCGGCGCCCGCTCGGATGCGGAGGTCTGCGCCGGCGCCGGCGAAGCGCTGGTTCGCAACTCCGCCGACGTGACGTTCGCACTCCTCTACCTGGTCCCCCCCGGTGCCCGCGAGGCGCGCCTGGCCTGGGCGCCGGAGCGGCTGCGCGGCAGCGCTGCCGCTCCGCAGGCGGCGCCGCTCGACTCCACCGCGGGCGGCTGGCCGCTGCTGGCCGCCCGCGAGAGCGGTCGCGCGACCGAGGTGCCGGACCTGGTCGCCCGCTTCGGGCGGGCCGGTCTCGACACCGGTCCCGGGCGCCCGCCCTCCGCGCTGGTCCTGCCCCTCTCCCAACCGGCGCGCGGCGGAGCGCCTCGGGGCTTCCTCATCGCCGGCGCCAGCTCCGGCCGGCCCGTCGACGAGGCGTACCGCTCGTTCCTGAATGTGGCCGCCGGCCAGATCGCGAGCTCCCTCGCCGATGTGGAGGCTCGCGAGGCCGCGGCCGTCAACCGGGAGGCGCGGGACCGCGAGCGGGAGCAGCGCCGGCGGGTCCACGAGCTGGCGCTGATGCAGGACATGGCACGGACCCTGGCCTCGACGCTCGAACCGCGGTCCGTGCTGGAGGAGCTGGCGCTGGCGGCGTCGCGGATCGCCGCGGGGCCTGACGCCGAGGACGGCAGCGCCCTGGTGCTCCGCCGGTCGCCGGACGCGAGCATCACGGTCGCCGCCGCGGCGGGCGGCGACCGCGGTGCCTTCGAGCGGGCGCTGCGGCGACACGTGGACTACGTGCTGGAGTCGGGCCGGCCGGTCCAGTTCACGCTCGGCGAGGTGGCGACCGAGCCGGAACGGAGGCACCTCGCCGAGGCCGGGATCCACTCCGTCGCCATGGTGCCCATCCCGGCCGCGGACGAGCGCTTCGGCGTCATGGCCATCGGCGGAGCCTCGGACCGGCCCATCCCACCCCATCTGATCCACCGGCTCGCGCTGCTGGCCGACCTGGGCGGCCTCGCCATGGCCAACGCCACCGCGTACCAGCGCGAGCACCGTGCGCTGGAGACCAGCCAGGAGCGGCTGCGCGAGCTGACGCTGCTGCACGAGGCGACCCGCACGTTCTCGTCCACCCTCTCGCTGGAGGCGATCGAGGCGGAGGTGGTGCGCAGCGCGACGCGGCTCGTCGCCGCGGAGGGGCCACCGCTGCACGCGATCTTCCTGCGCACCGACGGCGAGACCGCGACCGTCGTTCACGAGGACGACCGCAGGGGGCGCCATACCGGCGCCACGTTCCCCGTCTCCGCGCATCCGCCGATCGCCGAGGCGCTGGCCAGGCGGCGGGCCCACGCGGTGGCGGTGCGCGACCTGCGGCTCGGCGCCGCCGCACTCCGGCGCGGCGTCTTCGAGCTCTCGGCCACGCACATCGCGTTCGCGCCCGTCTTCGCACAGGACGAGCCATACGGGATCGTCGCGGTCATGTTGGAGGACGAGCGAGGCTTCGATCGCGAGCTGCCGCGGCGGCTGGAGGCGATCGCCAACCTGGCGGAGCTGGCGATCGGCAACGCCCGCCACTTCGAGAGCGTCCGGCGCGAGGGCGAGCGCGTGGCCGCCCTGGAGGACGTCAAGAGCAAGTTCCTGCGGCTCGCCTCGCACGAGCTTCGGAGCCCCCTCGCGGTCCTGCGCGGGTACCTGTCGATGCTGGAGGACGGGACGTACGCCGGGCGCCCCGACGAGCTGCCAGCCGTCTACACGATCCTGAGCGCCAAGGCCGGCCAGATGGACATGCTCGTGACCCAGATGCTGGAGGCCGCGCGGCTGGAGGAGGGCCGGCTGCGCATGGACCTCCGGCTCCTCGACCTGCGCCAGCCGGCCGGCGAGGCGTTCGAGGGGGCACGCCTCACCGCGAGGCCCAGCCACGAGCTGGAGCTGGTCCTGCCCGGCGAACCCGTGGAGGTGGTGGCCGACGCCTGGCGCGTCACCACGATCGTGGCCAACCTGCTGGACAACGCGATCAAGTACTCGCCAGACGGCGGACCGGTGCGCTGCACGGTGCGGGCCGTGCCCGGCAGCGCCGTCGTCGAGGTCGCCGACCGCGGGCTGGGTGTCGCGGAGTCGGACCTGCCGGTGCTGTTCACCCGCTTCGGGCGCATCGTGACCGCGGACAACAGCCACATCCAGGGCACCGGCCTCGGCCTGTACCTGTCCCGGGAGCTGGCCCACATGCAGGGCGGCACGCTGACGGCCGTGTCGCGGCCCGGCATGGGCAGCACGTTCACGCTGATCATGCCGCTCGCCACGGCACATGGAGGGCCCAGCCTGTAGGAAGCAAGTGGGGGCAAGCCCGCCCTTCCGGAACCCCCCCTCTTTTCCGGGACGTTTGGGGGGCCTCCGGCCCAGCGCTTCGCGTCCGTAGGCGGGGCTGGGATCTTGGGAAGACGCACTCGGACACTCGGGCGAAGCCCTAGCTTCCGGCCACCCTGGGACTTGTCGGAGTTTCGGGATAGGGCCCTGGCGGGAGCGGCGTGCGCGGCGCGCCCGCGTCAGTCGGGCAGTGCGGCGGCCGCCTCCAGGAGCGACTGCACCGCCGGCCGGAGGCACTCGCCCTTCGGGGTCAGGTGGTAGCGTGTGCCCAAGGGAGGACCGGGGTCGACCTGGCGCTCGACCAGTCCCGCCTCGCAGAGCTCCTGCAGCCGCTCGCTCATCACGCGTTCGGAGAGACCGGGAACAGCCCTGGCCACCTCGGAGAACCGTGCCGGACCCTGCAGCAGAGCGGCCAGGATGGGTAGTGTCCAGCGCTTGCCCACGAGGCGGAACACGCGAAGCTGGCGGTCACCGCAACAAAAGCCGGGCTGCTGAGTTTTCAATCTCTCCTTCGAGGGTACGTTAACTCATGGGCTGACGGAATGTAAGCCCCAATGAGGAGATAGACGAACACAGATGCCATCCAACTCGCTCAAGCTGCCGGTGCTGCCGCTGACGCAGGCTGTCGTCCTGCCTCGCATGAGCGCGACGCTGCCCATCGACGCCACGGACGTGCGGACGGCGGTGCAGGCGGCGCTCGCCAAGGACGGCCTGCTCCTGCTGCTTCCCAAGGTCGAGAGCCGCTACGCGACAGTGGGCGTCGTCGCCAAGATCGAGGAGAAGGGCAACCTGCCCGACGGCACGGAGGTCGTCGCGGTCCAGGGGCGCTCGCGCGCCATCCTGGGCGAGGTCACCTCTGAGGAGGGCGCGCTCTTCGCCCAGGTCGAGCTGTCGCCCGACCCGAGCGCTTGGTCGGACCGGGCGCGTGAGCTGATGCACCAGTACCGCGCCTTGGTCGAGAACATCCTCGATCTGCGCGGCGCGCCCCAGGTGGCGCAGGTGCTGCGCGGCATCGAGAACCCCGGGCATCTTGCCGACATGGCCGGCTACTCGCCCGACCTGTCGCACGCGCGCAAGGTCGAGATCCTGGAGACGCTGTCGGTCGAGGACCGGCTCGAGAAGCTGCTGGGTTGGTACAAGGAGATACTGGCCGAGCTCAGCCTCAAGGAGCAGCTCCGCTCCGAGGTCTCCGAGCGGATGGAGAAGAACCAGCGCGAGTTCCTCCTGCGCCAGCAGATGGAGGCGATCAAGAAGCAGCTCGGCGAGGGCGGCGGCGACATGGTCGCCGAGTACCGCAGCCGCGTCGAGAAGTCCGAGATGCCGGAGGGCGCCCGCAAGGAGTTCGACCGCGAGCTCGACCGCCTGGAGCGGATGAGCGAGCAGAGCCCCGAGTACGGCTGGATCCGGAACTTCCTGGACTGGATGCTCGACGTGCCGTGGAACACGCGGACCGAGGACAACTTCGACCTGGTCGAGGCCAGGCGGATCCTGGACCAGGACCACTCCGGGCTGGAGGACGTCAAGGACCGGATCATCGAGTTCCTGGCCGTGCGCAAGCGCCGCCAGACGCGTGGGCTGGCCGAGCAGGGCGGCCGCGGGTCGGGCGCGATCATCACGCTGGTGGGACCGCCCGGCGTCGGCAAGACGTCCCTGGGCGAGTCCGTCGCCAGAGCGCAGGGACGCAAGTTCGCCCGCATCTCGCTGGGCGGCATCCACGACGAGGCGGAGATCCGCGGCCACCGGCGCACGTACATCGGCGCGCTGCCCGGCCGGATCGTGCGCGCCCTGAAGGAGGCCGGCACCAAGAACCCGGTGATCATGCTGGACGAGATCGACAAGGTCGGCGCCGACTGGCGCGGCGACCCCTCGTCGGCACTGCTCGAGGTGCTGGACCCGGCGCAGAACCACACGTTCCGCGACCACTATCTGGAGGTCGACCTGGACCTCTCCGAGGTGATGTTCATCCCGACCGCCAATGTGGCGGACACCATCCCGGGGCCGCTGCTGGACCGCATGGAGCTGATCCGGCTCGACGGCTACACCGAGGAGGAGAAGCTGGAGATCGCCCGCCGGCACCTGGTGCCGCGGCAGCTCGAGCGCAACGGGCTGGACGCGGAGGAGGCGTCCATCGGCGACGGCGCGATCTCCAGGGTGATCGCCGACTACACCCGTGAGGCCGGCGTCCGGAGTCTCGAGCGCGAGCTCGGGAAGATCTTCCGCAAGGTGGCCACTCGGGTCGACGCCGGCCAGCTGGAGGTCCCCGTGACCATCGACGAGGCGCTGGTGCGCGACGCGCTGGGGAAGCCTCGCTTCCAGTTCGAGGAGATCCTGGAGCGGACGACGGTCCCCGGCGTGGCAACCGGCCTGGCGGTGACCGGGGCCGGCGGCGACGTGCTGTTCATCGAGGCGACCTCGATGCCCGGCGAGCCGCACGCGGGCCTGACGCTGACGGGTCAGCTCGGCGACGTCATGAAGGAGTCGGCGCAGATCGCGCTCTCCTACGTGCAGTCGCACGCGCACAAGCTGGGTCTGGAGGCTGGCTTCGGCGACAAGAAGGTGCACATCCACGTGCCGGCTGGCGCTCAGCCCAAGGACGGACCGTCGGCGGGCGTGGCGATGACCACCGCGCTGGTCTCGCTGCTCAGCGGCCGCCCGGTGCGGGCGACGGTGGGCATGACCGGCGAGGTGACGCTCCAGGGCAAGGTCCTGCCGATCGGCGGGGTCAAGCAGAAGGTGCTCGCCGCCAAGCGGGCGGGGCTGAAGGAGGTCATCCTGCCGAAGCGCAACGAGGCCGACCTGGACGACCTGCCGGCCGCCGCGCGTGAGGAGGTGCGCATCCACCTGGTCAGCGACGTGAACGAGGCACTGGCCCTGGCCCTGGAGCCCGAGGCATCCTCGCGACTTCCCCTGGCTCTCTGACAACCAACCCCCTCCCCCCGAGGCCGCAGCCGCAAGGCTGCGGCCTCACTCGTAGATGGGCCCGGCCCATCCTGGCTGCCGCACTTCGTGCTTCGGTGCACCCGGATTGATCGCATCCCCTGCATTGTCCGTGTCATGTCCGCCTCGGGCCATCACCATGGCGGGTCATGGAGACCGGGCAAGCGCCGGACGGCGGCGAATTGGTGCTACCATAGTTGCTACCACTGCTGTTCGATTGGGATGCGGGCAACGTCGATCACGTGGCCAGGCACGGCATCGCTCCCGAGGAGGTGGAGGATGCGCTGCTGGACCCTCAGCGGATCGGCGCCGATGTCTGCCGCCCGCTCGGCGAGGCACGGTGGGCGTACCTCGGATCCACGGACGCGGGACGCGTCCTCTTCGTCGTGACGACGAGGCGGCGGCGGCGGGTTCGCGTCGTCACCGCCCGGGAGGCCAG
>DASYBH010000215.1:0-4386 GCA_036500885.1 Candidatus Dormiibacterota bacterium | reverse complement strand
GGTCCCAAGATCCTGGTGGCTCAAGCGTTGCACCGTCCCGCCAACGACGGCCGAAAACAAGTCCACGAACCAATGGCCATTCGGATCTCGCACGGCAGAAAGGCGCTCCGGATCAACGGAGGTCGTGCGCGGGAGGGTCAGCACGCTGGCAATTAGCTGCCGGCCGTCGGGACTAACAGCGAAGGCGAGCTCCTGGTCCGACCTGCCAGCTTGGGAAATCTGACTGGAGAATGGCAAGGTGATCACATCGGAGACAGCGCCATCTGGACTGAGCGAGCGCACCCTACCAGTGGCGTCCAGGTAGTAGACCCGACCATTGGCCGTTCGAGCCACAGGTTGGGTCAGGGCGGCTGCCATGGGGAACCAGGGGCCGCGGAGGGGATCGAAGCTGGCCCGGGCGCGCGCCCTGCCATCGAGCCCCACGATCGCCACTGTTCGGTACCCCTGGAGGTCACCCCTGTCCTGCAGGACCGCGAATAGCACCTCGCGCGGCGACGGCGTCGCGGCCGGTGTGGATGGAGACGCAGAACCATTCTGGGGTGGTTGTCCAGAGGACTGGGGCTGACATGCCGTGAAGGTGAGCAGTGTGGCGGCTAAGAACAGGACCCTCACGCCCCGGTGAACGGCGCCGCGCTCCATCCGTTACGGGGGCGCTCGGCCGTGGCCCGGGAACAAACAGAAGTTCGTTCCCGGGCGCCCGATTAGCTCGGGTGATTCAGACCGTCATATGAGGTATCAACCGCCTGCAATCGGGCGAGGAGGTACCGCTGTGACAACGACGAACACCATGAAGATCGGGAGACTCGAGGTTCCAGGCGCAAACCTCTACTACGAGGTCAGGGGCTCGGGACCGGTCCTGTTGATGATGCCGGGCGGGCCGGCCGACGCCACCACCTTCCGGAGGATCGAGGAGAGCCTCGCCGAGCGTTACACGGTCGTCACCTACGACCCGCGTACCCACTCCCGCAGCGAGCTGCTCGGACCGGTCGACGACGCCCGGATGGTGGAGATCTTCGCCGACGACGCCCACCGGCTCCTGGACGAGACCAGCGACGGCAGGGCGTGCGTATTCGCCAGCAGCGGCGGCGCCACGATCGCGCTGGAGCTGGCCAGGCGCCATCCCGAGCAGCTGGACACGGTCATCCTCCACGAGCCGCCGTCGCCGGACCTGGTGGACGACTCCGAATCGGTGCGCGCCGCGATGGTGGACGTCTGCGACACCTGCGCCAGCGAGGGGCTCTTCCCGGCGATGGGCAAGTTCATGACCCTGATCGGGATCGAGGGCGGTCCGCCGCCGGCGCCCGAAGGAGAGCCGACCCCGGAGGCGCTGGAGCAGATGGCCCTGATGCAGAAGAACATGGAGTACTTCTTCGGCCGCTACATCGCCAACATCGGCCGCTACCGGCCCGACTTCGCGGCGCTCCAGGAGTGCTCCTGCCGGATGGTGCCCGCCGTCGGCGCCGATTCGGCCGGCCAGCTGGCCCACCGTGGAGGCCTCGGGCTGGCGAAGAAGCTGGGGACCCGGGCGACCGTCTTCCCCGGCGACCACGGCGGCTTCGACGGCCGGCCGGCTGAGTTCGCCGCGAAGCTCCTCGAAGTGCTCGAGGGTTGAGAACCTGAACCGCGGGACCGCATAGAATCGGCCTGGTGCAGAACCCCGCGCTCCCGGTCGCACCGGGTTTCGGCGAGCTCGAGCAGCACCGGACGCAGCTGACCGCTCACTGCTACCGGATGCTCGGCTCGCCGTTCGAGGCCGAAGACGCGGTCCAGGAGACGCTGGTCCGCGCGTGGCGGGGAGCTGAACGCTTCGAAGGCCGCTCCGCCGTCCGCTCCTGGCTCTACCGGATCGCCACGAACGTCTGTCTGGACATGCTCAAGAGCTCCCAGCGAAGGGCGAGGCCCATGGATCTCGGGCCCGCGCGGGAGCCCCTCGAATCGAACCTCGACATGCGGGCCGAGGCCCGCTGGATCGAGCCGGTCCCCGACACGATGATCGCCGGCGACGACCCTGCCGAGGTCGCCCTCGCGCACGACTCGGTGCGCCTGGCCATGATAGCGGCCCTCCAGCACCTGCCGGCCCGCCAGCGTGCCACGCTGATCCTCCGCGACGTCCTCCTCTGGGAGGCCTCGGAGGTCGCCGAGCTGCTGGGAACCACCGTCGCCTCGGTCAACAGCGCCCTCCAGCGCGCCCGCGCCACGCTGGCCAGGAGCGAGCTCAGCGCCAGCTCCGGCCACCAGCCCCTGACGGCGGCCGACCGCCGGCTGCTCGAGCGCTACGTGGCCGCCTTCCAGCGGTACGACCTGAAGGGCCTGACCTCCCTGATCCGCGAGGACGCCATCCAGTCGATGCCGCCCTACGACATGTGGCTCCGCGGCCGCGACGACATCGTCACCTGGTGGTTCGGCCCCGGGATGGGCTGTCGGGGATCGAAGGTGCTCCCCGCCGGCAGCGCCAACGGCTGCCCGGCCTTCGGCCAGTACAAGCCGAGCCCGGACGGCGGCTACGACCCCTGGGCGCTCCAGGTGCTCGAGCTGTCAGGCGGGCGGATCGCCGAGCTCACCTTCTTCCTCGACACCGCCCGTCTCTTCCCCCTCTTCGGGCTGCCGGCCCGGCTCGATTCCTAACACCCCGGTCAGACCGGCCAGGTCGATCAGCTCGAGCAGGTCGTCCGAGGCGTTGCTCAGCAGCAGGTCTTCTCCCCGCCTGCGGAGGCTGAGCAGGAGACAGGCGAGACCGTTCACCTGCCCGAGGTCCGCTTCCGGTAACACCGAGCAGTCCAGGACGAAGATGGCACGGCCCATCACTACCTTGACTCCCTCCAGCCCTTGAACTCATCGGCCGCCGGAATAATGGTGGGACCGATGAGCCGGGAGCCGGACGGTCGTCTCAAGTGGCATGAAGACCTCACGCTGGATCTCACTGCTCGTCCTGTGCACCGGGTTCCTCGTGATCGTCGTCGACATGACGATCGTCAACGTCGCCCTGCCCTCGATCGGCCGCGACCTGCGGTTCACGTCGAGCGGGCTGGCCTGGGTGATCAACGCGTACCTGGTCGCCTTCGCCGGGCTCCTGCTGCTGGCCGGTCGCCTCGCCGATCTGGTCGGCAGCAAGCGCGTGTTCCTGGTCGGGCTCGCCGTGTTCACCGCCGCTTCGCTGGCCTGCGGGCTCTCGACGTCGCAGCCGGTCCTGATCGGCGCCCGCTTTCTCCAGGGGGCCGGTGGAGCCGCCAGCTCGGCCGTGATCCTGGCGATGATCGTCACCATGTTCCCCGAGCCCGAGGAGCAGGCGAAGGCCTTCGGGATATTCAGCTTCGTCGCCTCGGCGGGAGCCGCCATCGGCCTCGTGGCCGGCGGCGTGATCACCCAGGCGGTCAGCTGGCACTGGATCTTCTTCGTCAACATCCCCATCGGGATCGCCACCGCGACGGCGGCCTACCGGCTGCTGCCCGGCGGCCGTGGCCTGGGGCTCGCCGAGGGCGCGGACGTGCTTGGCGCGGCGCTGGTCACGTCCTCCCTGATGCTGGGCGTCTACGCGATCGTGGCCTCCTCAGCCACGCTCGGCGCGCTGGCGGTGGCGCTCCTGGCCGCCTTCCTGGTCCGCCAGGCCCGCGCCAGCAAGCCCATGCTGCCGCTCCGGCTGTTCCGCTCGCTGACGCTGTCCGGCGCCAACGCCGTGCAGGCGCTGATGTCGGCCGCGTTCCTGAGCTTCTTCTTCCTGGCCTCGCTCGACCTCGAGCGCGTCCTCGGCTACAGCCCGCTGGCCCTCGGCCTGGGCTTCCTCCCGGTCGCGCTGGTCATGGGCGCCATCTCGATCCGTTTCGCGGCCGGGCTGGTGATGCGCTTCGGGCCCTTCCGGGTCCTGGTCGCGGGGCAGGTCGTCGTCGCGCTGTCGCTGCTCGCACTCGCCCTGGGACCGGAGCGGGTGGTCTACGCCCGTGACCTGCTGCTGCCGATGGCGCTGCTCGGCCTCGGCGGCGGGCTCAGCTTCCCCACCCTGACCATGATCGCGATGTCGGACGCGACAGCGGCCGACTCCGGGCTGGCCTCGGGCCTGCTCAACACCACCGGACAGGTCGGCGGCGCCATCGGCCTTGCCGTCCTGGCCACGATCGCGGCCGCTCGCTCCACCGCCCTGAGCGGGAGCGGTTTGGCCGCGCCGGCGGCGCTCGCCGGCGGCTACCACGCCGCCTGGATGGTCGCCACAGCGACCGTGGTCGTCACGATCGGGATCACGGTCACGGCCCTTCGGCCGCGCCGCAGCAGCCGCGCGGCGGCAACACCCGCAGTGATGGAGGAGGCGGCCTGACAGCAGGGGCCAGTGAGCCGACGGATCGTCGACGCCCATGCACGCCTCGCCCCGGCAGGTCGAACGGGGGCGGTGGGGGG
>DASYBH010000214.1:0-10863 GCA_036500885.1 Candidatus Dormiibacterota bacterium | reverse complement strand
CGCAGCACCTGGTCGATCGACTCCACCAGCACGATCTCGAGCTCCTGACGCAGGTCGGCGGGGACGTCATCCAGGTCCGCCTCGTTCCGCTTCGGGATCAGCACCCGCCGGATCCCCGCCCGGTGTGCCGCCAGCACCTTCTCCTTCAGCCCGCCCACCGGCAGCACCTTGCCCCGCAGGGTGATCTCCCCGGTCATGGCCAGGTCGCCCCGCACCGGCTTGCCGGACAGGATCGACGCCATGGCGGACAGCACCGTCACCCCGGCCGACGGCCCCTCCTTCGGCTGCGCGCCCGCCGGCACGTGCACGTGGATGTCGCTGTCCTCGAACCGCCTCTCGTCGACCCCCAGCTCGGCGGCGCGTGTCTTCAGGTACGAGAGCGCCGCCGCCGCCGACTCGCGCATGACCTCCCCGAGCTGTCCGGTCAGTCGCAGCTCACCCTTGCCGGGGACGACTGCGGCCTCCACGAACAGGATCTCGCCCCCGGTGGGCGTCCAGGTCATCGCCGTGGCCACGCCTGGGCGGTCGATGCGCTCGGCCGACTCGTCGAAGAACCGCCGCTTGCCGAGCGCGTCGCGCACCCGCTCCTCGTTGACAGTGATGACCCCGGACGCCTCGCCGCCGACGATCATCGCCGCCACGCGGCGCAGCACCCCCGCGATCTCGCGCTCGAGGTTGCGGACCCCGGCCTCGCGGGTGTACTGGCTGATCAGCAGGCGGATCGGCGGCTCGCCGAACGCCACCTCGTCGGGCAGCAGCCCGTGCGCCTGGAGCTGCTTCGGCACGAGGAACCGGCGGGCGATCTGGACCTTCTCCTCCTCGGTGTAGCCCGACAGGTGGAGCACCTCCATGCGGTCGCGCAGCGCCGGCGGCACCGTGTCCAGCGTGTTGGCGGTCGTGATGAACATCACCCGCGAGAGATCGAAGGGCACGTCCAGGTAGTTGTCGCGGAAGTCCCGGTTCTGCTCGGGGTCCAGCACCTCCAGGAGCGCCGACGAGGGATCGCCCCGCCAGTCGGCCCCGATCTTGTCGACCTCGTCGAGCATGAACACCGGGTCGTTCGACTCGGCGCGCCGGATCGCGCTGATGATGCGGCCGGGCATGGCCCCGATGTAGGTCCGGCGATGGCCGCGGATCTCCGCCTCGTCGTGCACGCCGCCCAGCGAGGCCCGGACGAACTTGCGCCCCATGGCCCTGGCGATCGACTGTCCCAGCGAGGTCTTGCCGACGCCGGGCGGGCCGACGAAGCACAGGATCGGCTCCCGGTGTCGATCGCTCGACCCGCGCTCCTGCTTCAGCCGGCGCACCGCCAGGTGCTCGACGATGCGCTTCTTCACCTTGTCCAGGTCGTAGTGGTCGGCGTCCAGGATCCCGCGCGCCTTCGTCACGTCCAGCTCGCCCTCGGTCGACACGTTCCAGGGGAGCGAGACGAGCATCTCCAGGTAGGTGCGGATCACCGACGACTCCGGAGACGCCGTCGGGATGCGCTCCAGCCGCGCCAGCTCGCGATCGGCCTCGCGGCGCGCCTCGGCCGGCAGCCCCGCCTTCGCCATCCGCTCGCGCAGCTCCGCGATCTCGGCCTGGTCGTCGCTCATCTCGCCCAGCTCGCGCTGGATGGCCTTCAGCTGCTCGCGCAGGAAGTACTCCCGCTGCGACTTCCCGATCGACTCCTCCGCCTGCGACTGGATCTTGCGGCCCAGCTCCAGCACCTCGAGCTCGTGGCGCATCAGCCCGAGCAGGCGCTCCAGCTTCTCGCGAGCGCCCGGCAGCTCCAGGATGTCCTGCCGGTGCTCCATCGAGAGGCGCACGTGATTGGCGGCGAAGTAGGCGAGATGAAGCGGGTCGTCCAGGCTCATCGCCGCCGCCAGCAGCTCGCCGGGCAGGTAGGGTGCGATGGTGACCAGCTGCTGGAACGTGGTCACCACGCTGCGCACCAGGGCCTCGCGCTCGAGCCCCGGCTCCTCGGTCCACGGCTCCTCCGGGTACGGCTCCAGCTCGGCGACCAGGTACGGCTCGTCGGCCATCGGCCTGCTCAGGCGCACGCGCTCGATGCCCTGGACCGCCAGCTGGATCGTGCCGTCGGGCATCTTGAGCAGGTGCTGGATGCGCACGACGGTGCCCACGTGGCGGACCTGGTCCCAGCTCGCCTCCTCCACGTGCTCGTCGTACTGCGCGGCCACGGCCAGCGTGCGGTCGCCGGGCGGCAGGTCCTCCAGCAGCCGCAGCGACCGCGGCCGGCCGACCGCCAGGGGCACCAGCACGTGGGGAAACACCACCGTGTTCTTCAGCGGGAGCACCGGCAGGATCAGCGGGTTGTGCTGCTCTGACTCTGCCATCAGCCCTCCCCGGGGACGATCACGCTCGTCAGGAGCTGCTTGAACAGGGACGTGTCGGCGTCGGCCCCGTCCGGCTGCTTGAAGTCGAACAGGTAGGCCGCCTTGCTCTTGGGGAACTGCAGCTTGACGTCGTACTCGAAGCCGCCGGCGTCCAGCTTGTACAGCGTGATGTAGGTCGTCCGGCCGTACACCTCGATCGGGGACTCCTGGCGCAGCTCGTGGCCTGGCGAGACCGGGTTGGGCATCAGCTTCGCGATGTCGTCCGAGGTCTGGACCAGGAGGCTGCCGCCGCCCCGGCCGCTCGATCCGGTGAACGTCGCCGGGTTCCCGGAGACCGGCGACCAGTCGGACGGGAAGAGCATCGAGTAGCCCGTCGCCTGCTCGACGTGCAGCGACACCGCGCGGTGGATCACCAGGTCCGGGCGATCCAGCACCCAGCCCTCGACCCCGCCGCCCTCCGACTTCACGTGCAGCCAGGTGTCCGGGCTCACCGTGCGCCTCTCCGAGATGTTCAGGCGCACGGACTGGTCCAGCGTCGTCAGCCGGGCCGCCTGCAGGTCCGGGGCGCTGCGCACGTTGAGGCCCACCGGGCTGATCACCCACACCGAGCTGGAGGACATCCCCTGCGCCGGCTGCTCGGTCACGGTGACCCGCGAAGAGGAGGCCGTCGAGCCGCTGGACGGTGGGTTGAACGTGCAGGCGCCCCCGGTCAGCAGCCCGAGCACCAGCAGCCCGAATACGTGCCCGGCTCCTCGCCGCATCCTCGACCGTATAATCGGCCCCACCTTAGCCCTTGAGGGACAGACCACTCACGGCCGTCATCCTAGCCGCCGGGCTCGGCACCCGTATGCGCTCCCGCATACCGAAGGTGCTACACCCGCTCGCCGGTACGCCCATGATCGACCTCCTGCTCGACTCGTGCGGCGCCGCCGGCATCGACGACGTGATCGCGGTGATCTCGCCGCTGCACGAGCAGGTCGCCGCCCATCTCGAAGGCCGGTGCGGTGTCGTCCTCCAGGCCCGGCAGCTCGGCACCGGACACGCCGTGGCCCAGGTGCCGGCCGATCGCATGCACGGCCACGACGTGCTCGTCCTCAACGGCGACCTCCCGCTCGTGCGGCCGCAGACGATCGCGCGGCTGCGCGATGCCCACCGCGCGTCGGGGGCGCCGGCCACGCTGGCCACGGTCGAAGACGTGTCGCGACGCGACGCCCGAGTCCTGCGCGGCCCCGACGGCGAGCTCGAGCGCATCGTCGAGTACCGGGATGCCACTGAAGATGTGCGCGCCCTGGGAGAGATCAACGTCGGCCTCTACTGTTTCAACGGTGAACGACTGCTTGGGGCACTGGAACGCCTCCGGCCGGAGAACCAGGCCGGGGAACTGTACCTGACCGATGTCTTCCTGCACCTCCGCCCCACCAACGTGCTCAGAATCGATGATCGTAACGAAGCCATCGGGGTGAATGACAGGCTCGAGCTGGCCAGGGCCGAGCGCGCGCTGCGCGAGCGGGTGCTGGAGGAGCTGATGCGGGCCGGGGTCACGGTGATCGACCCGGCCACCACGTTCGTGGACGCCGGCGTCCAGGTGGGCTGCGACACGGTCCTGGAGCCGGGCACGCTGCTGCGCGGGCGGACGGTGATCGGCGAGGGGTGCCGCATCGGGCCCTTCACCGAGATCATCGACTCCCGGGTGGGGGACGGCGCCGTCGTCACGCATTCGTGGCTCGACGGCGCCGAGCTCGGCGCCAACTCCGACTGCGGCCCGTACGCCAAGCTGCGGCCGGGCACCAGGGTGGCGGAGTCCGTCCACATCGGCAGCTTCGCCGAGCTCGTGCGCTCCAGCGTGGGCCGGGGCAGCAAGGTCCCGCACGTCTCCTATCTGGGCGACGCCACCGTCGGAGAGGACGTCAACATCGGGGCCGGCACCATCACAGCCAACTACGATGGGAATCGGAAGAACCCCACCGTGATCGAAGATGGCGCATTCATCGGCGTGGACACCATGCTCCGCGCACCGCTCCGGGTTGGCCGGGGCGCGACAACGGGCGCGGGGGCCGTGGTGACCCGCGACGTGCCGGCCGGCACGATCGCCGTGGGCATGCCGGCCCGTGTCCTAAGACGTACTTCGCCCTCCTCCGGAAAGGAGGAGGGCCTGGATGAGGGAAAACCAGGATGATGGGCCGCCCCCTGACGACGGTGGAGTTCACGACCGAGGACACGTCGCCCTGGGGCGAGCTGAAGCTGATCGCCGGGAAGGCGAACCTCGCGCTGGCGCAGCTCATCTCGGACGAGATCGGCGTGCCGCTGACCGACCCCCGGGTGCGCCGCTTCCCCGACGGCGAGATCGACGTGAAGATCCAGGACTCCATGCGGGGTCACGACGTCTTCCTGATCCAGTCCACGTGCCATCCGGTGAACGAGAGCCTGATGGAGCTGTTCATCCTGCTGGACGCCCTGCGCCGCGCGTCGGCGGGCCGCATCACGGCGGTCATGCCGTACTTCGGCTACGCGCGCAAGGAGCGCAAGTCCCAGCCGCGCGAGCCGATCAGCGCGAAGCTCATGGCCAACTTCATCACGCTCGCCGGCGCGGACCGCGTCCTCCTGCTGGACCTCCACGCCGACGCGATCGAGGGCTTCTTCGACGTCCCGACCGACCATTTGACGGCGCACAAGATCCTCGCGGCGCACATCCGCTCGCGCGGGCTGGCCAACTGCTCCGTCGTCGCGCCCGACGCCGGCGGCGCCAAGCGGGCCGAGCACATGGCCAGGCTGCTGAACGCGCCGCTGGTGTTCGTGTACAAGCGGCGCCCGCACGACGACACCGTCGAGATCATGGAGATGGCGGGCGACGTCGATGGCCGCGACTGCGTGGTCGTGGAGGACATCATCTCGACCGGCGGGACGATGGTCGAGGTGGCGCGCTCGCTGAAGGAGCATGGCGCGCGTCACGTCATCGTCGCCTGCACGCACCCCGTGCTGACGCCGGGGGCCGTCGAGCGCCTGCGGCAGGCGCCTCTCGACGAGCTGATCGTCACCGACTCCATCCCCGTGCCGGTCGAGAAGCGCAAGGGACCGGTCACCGTGCTCAGCGTCGCTCCGCTGCTGGCCGAGGCCATCGTGCGCGTCCACGAGAACCGCAGCGTCAGCGAGCTCTTCCGCTGATCGCCGGACCATGGACGCCCAAGCGTACGCCGAACTCGCGCTGCTCGTCGTGTGCGTTGGCGTGGCCGCTCTCGCCTCCGCCACCGAGACGGCCCTGACCTCGGTCGGCCGCCTGCGCGTGCGCCACCTCGTGGACGAGGGCAGCATGGCGGCCCAGGTGCTGGAGCGACTCCAGCAGGACGCCAACCGCTTCCTCTCCACGGTGCTGGTCATCAACACCCTCGCGCTGATCCTCGCCTCGTTCTCCACGACCCTGCTGTCGGTCAGATACATGCCGCCCAGCCTGGGGTTCCTGGGCGACCTGCTGGTCTCCCTGGTGCTGTCGATCTTCCTGCTGATCTTCGCCGAGGTCACGCCCAAGACCATCGCCATCCGCCGTGCGGAGCGGCTGGCGCTCCTGGCCGCGGGGCCGGTGGACGCGCTGGCCACCTTCCTGCGGCCCGTGCTCTGGTTCATCACCCTGGTGTCGCGCGCGATCACCGGCGGCCGCGCCGCCCGAGCCCCGTACCTCACCGAGGAGGAGCTCATGACGCTGCTCCACGTCTCGGAGGAGCAGGGGGTGATCGAAGAAGAGGAGCGGGAGATGATCCATGGCATCATCGAGATCGGCGACAAGCTGGTCCGCGAGGTGATGGTGCCGCGCACCGACATCACGGCCGTCCCTCGCGGCTGCTCGGTCGGGGAGGTCGCCCGGGTGTTCCGCGACCACGGGCACACCCGCCTGCCGGTCTACGAGGGCGACCTGGACCACATCATCAGCCTGATCAACGTCAAGGACCTGGTGCTGGCGCTGACGACGGACCGCGATTCCTTCGACATGGACGCGATCATGCGGCCGATCCACTACACCCCGCAGTCCAAGAAGGTCGACGAGCTGCTCCACCAGATGCAGAGCGAGAAGGTCCACATGATGATCGTGCTGGACGAGTACGGCGGCACGGCCGGGCTGGTCACGCTGGAGGACCTGCTCGAGGAGATCGTCGGCGAGATCCGCGACGAGTACGACGTCGGCGAGGAGGAGCCCGTGGTCATCGTGAACGACCGCGAGGCGATCGTGGACGCCAGCTACTCGATGGCGGAGCTGAACGAGCGACTGGACCTCGGGCTCGAGGAGAGCGAGGACTACGACTCGGTCGGCGGCTACGTCTACGCCACGCTGGGCGAGGTGCCGGAGGCGGGCGCCACGTTCGACGGCGGGCGGGCGCACTGGACGGTGGAGAAGGTGAACCGCCGCCGCATCGTCAAGGTCCGCCTGCGCAGCGAGGACCCGTGGCCGGAGTCGGTGCTCGAGGAGGCCGGGCTCATCCAGCGCGTGCGGGAGAGCGACCATCGGTAGCTACCGGGACGTCGCGGTGGTCCTGCGCAAGCTCGACTACGGGGAGGCCGACCGGATCTTCACGCTGCTGACGAGGGAGCACGGCAAGGTGGGCGCGATCGCGAAGGGCGTGCGCCGCAGCACGAGTCGCCTGGCGCCGGCCCTGGAGCTGTTCAGCCAGATCGACGTGCAGCTGGCGACGGGCCGCAACCTGGACGTGATCGTTCAGGTGGTGCGGCTGGAGGGCCCGCGGATCGTCGCGGACGTGGAGCGAACCGCCCACGCCGGCCTCATCGCGGAGCTGGCGGACCGGGTCAGCGAGGAGCGGCACCCGATCGAGGGCCTGTTCGAGCTGACGGTCATGGCGCTCCGGGAGCTGGCGCTGGAGCCGGAGCCGCGCCGCGCATCCGCCTACTTCATGGTCGTGGCGCTGCACCTGCTCGGCTACGCGCCGCAGCTCCAGGTGTGCGCCTCGTGCGGGCGCCAGCTGCCCGAGGCGCCCGGTGCGTTCTCCCCGGCGGCGGGGGGCTTCCTGTGCGTAGACTGCGCCGAACCGGGGATGCACCCGGTGCCGGTGCAGGCGCTGAAGGTGCTCCGGGTGATGGCGACCGGTGGGATCGAGCTGTATCGACGTCTCAAACTGGACCCCGGTCTGATGGCAGAGGTCGAACGCGTGCTGGAAGCCCAGCTCGAGCACCACCTCGACCGCCAGCTCAAGTCACTGCGTTTCCTGCGTCAGATGAGGTCCTACGCATGATCGGTGAACGTCACGACCTGATGGAGAAGGTCACGGCGCTCTGCAAGCGCCGTGGGTTCGTGTACCCGTCCAGCGAGCTGTACGGCGGTCTGGGCGGACTGTACGACTACGGACCCTACGGCGTCGCCCTGCGGCGGAACGTCCGCAACCTCTGGTGGCGGCACGTGGTGGACCTGCGCGACGACGTGGTGGGCGTCGAGGCCTCCATCATCACCCCGTCGAGCGTCTGGGAGGCCACCGGACACCTGGAGAACTTCACCGACCCCCTGGTGGAGTGCCGCGGAGAGTGCAGGCAGCGCTTCCGGGCCGACCACCTGGAGAGCACCGAGCGGTGCCCCGTCTGCGGGGGACCGCTGAGCGAGCCGCGGAGCTTCAACATGATGTTCAGCACGCGCATCGGTGCGGCCGAGGACACCGCGTCGGTCGTCTACCTGCGGCCCGAGACGGCGCAGGGCATGTTCCTGAATTTCAGGAACGTCGTGAACTCCATGCGGGTGCGGGTGCCGTTCGGCATCGCGCAGCAGGGACGCTCGTTCCGCAACGAGATCACCCACGGCAACTTCATCTTCCGCCTGCGCGAGTTCGAGCAGATGGAGATGGAGTTCTTCGTCCAGCCTGGCGAGGACGAGCGCTGGCACGAGTACTGGATCAACGAGCGGTTGAGCTGGTACACGGACGCCCTCGGCGTCCGGCGGGAGCACCTTCGCCTGCGCCCGCACGAGCCGGAAGAGAAGGCCCACTACGCCAAGGCCTCGACCGACATCGAGTACCTGTTCCCCTTCGGATGGGGCGAGCTCGAGGGGATCGCCAACCGGACGGACTTCGACCTCCGGAGCCACCAGGAGCACTCGCACCAGGACCTGACCTACCAGGACCCGGACACGAACGAGCGCTACCTGCCCTACGTGGTCGAGCCCGCGGTCGGCGTCGACCGGATCATGATCACCTGCCTCCTGGACGCCTACGACGAGGAGGAGGTGCGCGGCGAGGCGCGCGTGGTCCTGCGCCTGCACCGCGACGTGGCGCCCGTGCAGGTCGCGGTGATGCCGCTCTCCAAGAAGGAGGAGCTGATCGGCCCGGCGCGCGAGGTGCAGCGGGCGCTGCAGACGGCGTTCCGCGTCGAGTACGACCAGACCGGCGGCAACATCGGCCGGCGCTACCGGCGCCAGGACGAGATCGGCACGCCCTTCTGCGTGACGGTCGACTTCGCGACGCTGGAGGACCGCGCGGTGACCATCCGTGAGCGCGACTCGATGGCGCAGGAGCGGGTCCCGATCGCCGGCCTGCTGGACCGCCTGAGCGAGCGCTTCCGGTAGGAGGCGCCCTTCGGCTCGGGCCGGCGGGAAAGAAGGAAAGCGGGAGGGGAATGACAAGGAAGACGACTTGCCCCCCCTGACCCCCCGGCGATGAAGGGGGGAGTGACCCCGACGAGCCAACTTCTCCAGTCCCGCGACTTTGCCTTGCGGCTCTGTCACGGAACCTTTGTTGTCAACTCCTCGGGGCCAAGGATTACGCTACTACTTGGATTTTCCGATGTCAAGATTTATTTTGGGCGTCGCCTGGCTACCGCGAATGGCCGGCGATGCCCGCGCCATGGGGGTACCATCGGCGACCTGATGAGCAAGCGGGACCGAAAGAGAGCAGCGAAGCGGCGCGGCCGCGTCGAGCGGCAGAAGCGGGCGCACCGGATGGAGGCCCGGGCCAACCTGGTGTACGACCCGGCCACCGCGCCCGACCGGGCCGCCGCGATTCTCCACGAGGCGTTCGGCGATTCACCGGTCGAGATCCTCATCGCTCCGACCATCGTGTCGCGAGGCGGAATCGACCGGGCCAGGGCCGTGGCCGATGCGGCGCTGCGCCGGCAGCCCGACGCGATGGCCCTGAGCCTCGCGGCGGACGTCGCCCTCATGGACGGCCGTCCGGCCGACGCCGAGGAGCACGTCGTCCGAGCCCTCGAGGTCGCCGACGACCCGGACCTCCACCTGCGGCTGGCAGTCACCCGGGCGAGCCAGGGACAGCTGGCCGCCGCCATCGGCGTCCTGGACGGCCAGCTGAGCGAGAACCCCGGCCTGGAGCGGCTCCTTCTCGCCCGCGGCGACCTGCTTGAGCAGCTCCAGCAGGTCACGGACACGCAGCCGGCCGACCGGCAGGTGCTCGACCGCTTCCAGGACCGTGGGGTGCTGCGCGAGCTGCAGGAGGCCGTCAGCCAGTACGTCGCCGCCTCCCCGGAGCGGATGGAGGCGTTCACCGCCGGCCTCGATGAATGGATCGAGGCGGGGGCGGTCACCGAGGAGGAGCTCCAGGCCTGGACGGACCTGGCGGAGGCCGACACGCAGGCGCGGGAGACGGGTCGCCTGCAGCTGATCGGCGAATGGACCTGGCTGGCCCCCCTGCTGGAGGTGGAGGACCCGGCCGACGACGAGCCAGGCGCCCGCCCCCTCCTGGCCGCCTTCGCCGACGATCCGGCCTTTGCCGAGGACCAGAGGCGCCGGGCGCGGGAGTGGCTGGGCTGGTCCCTGTGGGGCATGTGGGAGATCGGTCGCCCGGAAGCCTCGCCTGGCGTTCACGTGACCGAGATCGTCACCGGCCTGGAGCTGTACGTGGAGATGCCGCCCGCGCTCATCGCCGGGCTGCCGCGCTGGTCGGTGCTGGTCGGCCCGATGCTGCCGGTCGACGGCGTGTGGCGCGCCGCCGACTGGTTCGAGGTCGCCACCCCCGCCGAGGCCCGCGAGCTCGTCCACAACCTGGTCGACGAGCTGCTGGACCAGGCCGGGTCGATGGGCGTGGAGGGCGTGGAGCTGCGGTCCTGGGCGTCCGACCTGCACGACACGCTGGGCGACCTGTGGATGCCGGGGTCGCTCGAGCCGCCGGCGGCGGAGACGGTCGCGATCACCCAGGCCGTGGTCCGCGCCGTGATGCCGGAGCTGATCGCCAGCCTCCGGCGCATGCAGGGCATGCCGGCTGAGGAGCCGTCACTGCGCTGGTACAGCCTGAGCCTCGCCGACCCCGACGGTGCGTGGCGTGTGCTCGGCGAACAGCCGGACTTCGGGGCGCAGGACGACGACCTCGTCTGGTTCGAGGAGCCGGAGGAGGTCGAGGACGAGGCCACGGAGGACGAGGACGCGGAGGACGAGGACGCGGAGGACGAGGAGGCGGAGGACGAGCTGGGCTGGGTTCGGGCCACCGTCGCCATGGACGAGGACGGGCTGGTGGTCGCGTCGGAGTCGCCGGACGACGTGGCCGAGCTGCTGAACCGGCTGCGGGCGCTCGGCCATCCCGCTGAGATCGCCGAC
>DASYBH010000213.1:0-3816 GCA_036500885.1 Candidatus Dormiibacterota bacterium | reverse complement strand
GTCGCCAAGGCGCACGAGGTGTGCCCCTACTCCAACGCGACGCGCAACAACGTCGACGTCCGGCTGACGGTCGTTTAACAGGCAAGGGGGGCGAGCCCGGACCGAGGCGGGCCCACGGGCCCGCCTCCCTTCACCTGGCCTCCCTCCGAGCTCTCTCCCGCCGTCTCGTCAGCCGGTCACGGCCGACCCGAGCCTCGCCGGGACGGCGATGACGCGGTTGCGGTGCGTGCCGACGCCCTCCACCTCGGCCTCGACCACGTCGCCGGGCCGCAGGAACTCCGGCGGCTTCCTGGCGAACCCGACGCCCTCCGGGGTGCCGGTCGCGATCAGCGTGCCCGCCGGCAGCGTCATGCCGACCGAGACCCAGCTGATGATCGCGTCGACGGCATAGATCATGTCCCGCGTGTTCGCGTCCTGCTTGACGCTGCCGTTGACGGACAGACGCAGGTTCAGCGCCTGCGGGTCGGGGATCTCGTCCCGCGTCACGACCCATGGACCGCTCGGGCAGGACCCGTCCAGGCTCTTGCCCTTGAAGAACTGGCCGCCCCAGCCGCTCTGGATGTCGCGCGCGGTCACGTCGTTGATCACGGTGTAGCCGAACACGTGGTCCAGCGCGTGCTCGCGATCGATGTTGATCCCCGGCCGGCCGATCACGACGCCCAGCTCGATCTCCCAGTCGATCTGCTCGCTGACCGCGGGATCGATCGCGATGTCGGCATGGGGCCCCGCGATCGTGGTGATCGCCTTGGTGAACACGGTCGGCGGCGCGATCTCGCCCGAACCGCCGCGCGCCTGGGCAGACTCGGCGGCGTGCCTGGCGTAGTTGCGTCCGATCGCGATCACGTTGCCGCGCGGCGGGTCCAGCGGCGGCAGCACCTCCAGGCCGGCCAGGGGCAGCACCGCCGCGGCCGCCTCGGGCCGCTCCACCAGCGCCGCGACCCGGCGCAGGCCCTCGTCGCCCTCGTCGATGAGGGCGAGCAGGTCGGCCGGAGGCGCGGGCGCGCCCGCCGCCGTGGCCACGGCGGCCAGGTCGACCACCTCGTCCGCGCCCGTGCGGAGCACGCCCAGGCGCCTGCCGGCGCCGTCCCGGAACATCAGCAGTCTCATTCGCTTCGTCTCACTCCCGAGCCGGTGGAATCCCGGCCCCCAAGAACAGCTCCTCGAAGTCCGCTCTCTCGAGGAGCTCGGTCGGTCGACCCTCCAGGCGGGTGACGCCGGAGACCAGCACCGCCGTCCAGTCCGCCAGCTCCATCGCCGCGCGGGCCCGCTGCTCGACCAGCAGGACCGCCTTGCCCAGGTCGGCCAGCCGGCGCACCTGCTCGCGGAGCAGCGCATCCGCGGCCTTCGGCGCCAGGTTGGCGGTGGGCTCGTCCAGGATGAGGACGTCGGGGTCCAGCATCAGGACCCTGCCGATGGCGAGCATCTTGCGCTCGCCACCACTGAGCTTGTCCGCCCGCCGGCGCAGCATGGTGCGCAGGGGTGGAAAGACATCGCACACGCCGTCGATCCGTCCGGCCACCTCCGAGGCCCTGAGCAGGTAGCCGCCCATCTCCAGGTTCTCCAGCACTGTCAGCGGCTCGAAGATGTCGCCGACCTGGGGCACGTAGCCCACGCCACGCCTGGCGAGGTCCTCCGGCGGGCGGTTGGTCACGTCCTCGCCGGCCAGCGAGACGCGGCCGGCCATGACGCGCACCACGCCGACCAGGCTCTTCAGGAGCGTGCTCTTGCCCGCGCCGTTCGGGCCGATGATGGCCACCACCTCGCCACGGCCAGTCCGGACCGACACGTCCCGGACCACCGGCGCGCCGCCGTAGCCGGCGGTGACGCCCTCAGCCGAGAGGACCGCCGCCGGCCGCGCCGCCGGCGCGGCCTCACCCGACGAGGTATGCATCCACGATCTCCCGCTGGCGGCGGAGGGAGGCCAGCGACCCCTGACCGATCACGCGGCCCTGCGCCATCACGATCACCGGGTCGCACAGCCGCTCGACCATGCCGAGCTGGTGCTCCACCATCAGGATGGTCAGGCCCTCGTCGCGCAGCGCCTCGAGATAAGTCGCGATCTCGTGGACCAGGGCCGGGTGCACGCCGGCCATGGGCTCGTCCAGCAGCAGGAGGCGCGGCCTCAGCATCAGCGCCCGCATGATCTCCACCAGCCGCTTCTGGCCGCCGCTGAGGTTGCCCGCGTACTCGTTCTCCATGCCGCGCATGCGGAAGCGGTCCAGCAGCTCACGCGCCTCCGCCACCTGGCGGCGCTCGTCCGCCTCCCAGTAGCGCCTCCCCAGCAGGGCGCCCAGCAGCGAGTCGCCGCGGTTCCCGGGCGCCGTCGCCAGCAGGTTCTCCAGCACGGTCAGCTGACCGAACTCGCTGGCGAGCTGGAAGGTGCGGACGAGGCCGCGCCTGGCGCGCCGGAAGGCCGGCGCCCGCGTGATGTCCTGCCCGTCGAGCTCGATGGCGCCGGACGACGGCGGCAGGGTCCCGGCCAGCACGGCCAGCAGCGTCGATTTGCCGGCGCCGTTGGGCCCGATCAGGCCGGTCAGCCGCCCGGGCAGCACGTCGATCGACACGCCGTCGACGGCCCGCATGCCCTCGAAGTGACGGTGCACGTCGCGGGCGGCGAGCAGCGGCGGAGCGCCGGCAAGCGCCCCGCTCAGCCCCAGCGTCTCGGCGCTCGCGTCAGCCGGCGCGGGTTTCAGCGAACGTCCTCCTGGCCTCGGGCAGCACGCCCTTCGGCCGGAACCACAGGAAGCCGATGATCAGGAGCCCGATCGCGACCCACTGGATCGCGGGCACCAGGCCAGGCTGCCCGAAGGTCGGGATGAACCGCGTCACCTCCTCGAAGCCCGCCGGCACCAGCAGCGCTCCGAGGATTGCGCCCCAGTTGTTCGCCCGGCCGCCCACGATGACGGCGGCGAACAGGATGATGGTCTCCGGGTACAGCCAGCCGGCCGGTGACCACAGCCCGATGAAGCTGACCAGGATGGCTCCGCTCAGCCCGGCCAGCGCGCCGCCGACCACGAACATCGTCAGCTTCAGGGCGACCAGGTTCTTGCCCAGCGCCGTCGCCGCGAGCTCGTTCTCGCGCATCGCCCGCAGGCTCCGTCCGTACGGAGAGTTGGTGATCCGGTTCGCGACCAGCAGGACCAGGACGCAGCACAGGGCCGTGACGCCCACGAACGCCCACTGGTAGGCCTCGACCCCGGTATCCAGGCGGTCGGACAGCGGCGCCGGCACCAGCGACAGTCCCGCCGCTCCGTTGAGGAACGGCCGCCCGTTGGTGACCAGGGTGTTGGCGATCACCGAGATGACCAGCATGGCGATCGCCTGGTAGTCGGAGCGCAGCCGCCGCAGGACGACCAGGCCAACCGGTATCGCGAGCAGGCCGCCGACGATCAGGCCGCCCAGCCACGGGACGGGGAACGGCAGGCTGAGGCCGAGCACGTACCGCTGGAATCCGCCGTTGGCGTCCTGGGGCGGCAGCGAGAGCACCGCCGCGGCGTACGCGCCGGCGGACTGGAAGATGATGAATCCGAAGTTGACGATCCCTGACAAACCGAACTGCAGGTTCAGCGCGATGCAGGCAATGATGTCCACCCCCGCATACACCAGGATCGTCGTCGCGTAGTACGTCATCCAGCACCCAAGCCGGCCGGCCCCCCCTCCTCACTCCAGAGCCCCAGGGTGGCCGTAAGCAAGGGCTTTGCCCGAGTGTGTGAGTCGCTCTTCCCAAGATCACGAACGTCGACTCCAGACCCGAAGGGCTGAGCCGAAGGCTCCCCAGAACGTCCCGAAAAAGAGGGGGGGTTCCGGAAGGGGGGG
>DASYBH010000212.1:0-5810 GCA_036500885.1 Candidatus Dormiibacterota bacterium | reverse complement strand
CCGGGGTGGGCGTGGGGGCCGGTGTCGGCGGGTCGGTGGGTGTCGGCGTCGCGGCCGGCGCCAGGCTTGGCGACGCGGCCGGCTGGGTCGGCTGGGTCCCGGCGTTCTCGGGCGTCGCCGCGCCAACGCTGACGTTGCGGTGCAGGCCAGGCCCCAGTGTCAGACCCCCCAACAGCGCCGCGGGACCAAGGACCAGGCAGAGGGCGGTGAGGACGTGGCGACCCTTCATCGTGGTCCACCGTATCGGCCGCCCCTGAGGGTCCCATATAGGACAAATCAGGAAGTGGTAAGACGGTAGACGCGGTCAGTGGGCGATGTCGTTGAGCAGGTTTCGGTCCCAGACCAGTACTTCGTATTGGCCCACGCGGTAGTTCGCCGTGGGCGGTCCGAACGACTCCTCCATCTCGCTCCGCTGCACGGATCGGGAGTCCCGCGTGTCCCGGACTACGAAGCGCGCATCGTTGCCACGCCGTTTCGCATCGTACCAGGACCCCTCGGCCTCCCACATGTAGGGGCCGGGCGGCAGCGACCCCGTCTGGACCGCTCGTACGCGCACCCGCCCACCCGACTCCACCGTGACGGTGCTCGCCTGCCAGTACGCCGAGATGCCGTAGGTGAGGTGGTGTCGCTCCAGGAACGTCCCCAGCTGCGCCTCCGGGGCCGGCGCCAGCGGCGTCCGCAGGCTGAGGGCCGCCACGACGAGGTACACCAGCGCCACTCCGGCGGCCGGGATCCGCAGCCGGCTCTCCCGCAGCCGGTCCGCGCCGACCCTGCCCGCCAGCACCGAGCCGAACGCCAGGAACGGGATCAGGTAGCGCGAGGTCATCAGGTCGATGGCCTGGTTGCTGAACAGGTAGGCGGCGACGTCGAGGGCCATCGCGGCCAGGAGCACCTGCGTCACGCGGTCGGTCTCCTCCCCGCGCCGCCAGGCCAGCATGGCCCAGCGGCACGCCGCCAGCACGAAGCCGAAGCCGGCGAGGTGGACCAGGACGCCGAGCGTCGCCGGAGACGCCACCGGCTGGCCGAAGAAGTTGGCGCCGAACAGCAGCAGTGCGCCCTCGATCGTCAGCCCGATGTTCCTGGGCATGTCGTCGATCCGTGCGAAGGAGCCGTTGAGGGGCAGCGTCGCGAAGCCGCCCACCCGGCCGATCAGGCCCGTGAGGAGCATCGAGAGCGGGACCGCGAGCAGCGCCGCGGCCAGCAGAGCGACGTCCGCCCGCTGCGTCTGACGCGACGACGCCAGGCGCAGGATCGCCACCAGTGCGATGGGCGCCACCCCGACGTAGATCGCGAGGGCGTCCGACAGGGCCGCCAGCGTGAGCAGCGCGCCCACCGCGACGGCGCCGAGCGGCCGGTCGCCGCTCGCGTCCAGGACCAGCAGCACCACCAGCAGCAGCAGCGTCGTGCCGGCGTGAAACGGCCCGAGCAGCAGGAGGTCGACCGCCTCGCCGGGAGCCGGCGCCACCAGCAGCACGAGCGTGACCGCCATCCGGAACAATGCCGGCGTCCCGGTCGCCCGCCCGCGGGCCAGGAAGCAGGCCGCGATCACCAGCAGCGTGTAGATCGCCGCGCCCACGTCGTGGGCCACCGAGGGGGACAGGCCCTTGACCGCCGCGAAGATGGCGTAGAAGGGCAGGTCTGTCGCGTAGAAGCAGGCCCCGGACAGCGTCCACCCGCCGAGGAGCAGGTTGCCGGCCGCCATCGCCTGGCCCTGGAGCACGGCGTTGGCGCTGTCCGCCGTGATCGGCGCCGTCGCCGAGAGGCGGTCGTAGATGGGAAGCAGAACCGCCCCGCCGGCAGCGGTCGCTGCGGCGACCACCCAACCCAGCCGAACGGGTGACCGTACGGCCAGTCGGGCTCGGCCCGGCGAGCGGGTGAGCGGCTCGTGTATCAGCGGTGAAACGCCCATCGCACTCTGTAGCTTGCCGGATGCAGCCTGGGCACGGCCGAGTTTCCTCCCTCCAACTGGAGCGTGAGGTCACCTTACACCGTCCGGAGCGCGTCGGTCGGCGCGAGACGGGCGGCCCGCAGCGCCGGGTAGAGGCCGGCGGCGGCGCCGATCGCCAGCGCGGCGCCCAGTCCTCCCCATGCCGCCACAGGTGGCACGACCAGCGCCCAGCCCTGCTGGCTCGCGTAGGCCCACGTGACCGCCGCCCCGAGCAGCACGCCCATGGCGCCGCCGAGCGCGGACAGGAGCAGCGACTCGACCAGGAACTGCGCGCCGACGTGGAGGCGGGTGGCGCCCAGCGCCCGGCGCAGGCCGATCTCCGAGCGCCGCTCCAGGACCGAGATCACCATCACGTTGGCCACGCCCACGCCGCCGACCAGCAGCGCCACCGCGCCCAGGCCGACGAACAGCGACGTGGCCGATCCCTGCACCGCCAGCCGGGCCGCCAGCGCGTCCGACGGTC
The DNA here is from genome assembly GCA_036500885.1 of Candidatus Dormiibacterota bacterium. Classification (GTDB taxonomy): domain Bacteria; phylum Chloroflexota; class Dormibacteria; order Dormibacterales; family Dormibacteraceae; genus CF-161. The sequence continues at coordinate 3,399 of DASYBH010000212.1, read as the reverse complement.
GCGCGACGGTGACCTGGTCGGGGTTCTCCGGATTGACCGTGCGGGCCAGCACCTGGCTGATCGCCGCCACGCGGTCGGGGTCGGCGCGGACGTACAGCCGGGTGGGGTAGCCGTCGAAGCCGAGCTCCGCGGTGGCGTAGCTCAGGCCCACGAGCACCGACCGGTCGATCTCCGGCGCGAGCTGCACCGGCTGCAGGATGCCGGCGACCGCGAACCAGCGGCCTTTGCTCCAGATGCGCACCGGCTGCTCGAGCGTCCCGATCCCGAGCACCTGCGCGGCGCCGTAGCCCAGCACGACCACCGGGTAGCGTGAGGTCGCCGCGTTGAGGAACGTGCCCTCCAGCATCCCTCCCTGGAGCGCCTGCACCAGACTGGGGTCGGTCGCCCGAAGGCCGATGCCGCCGGTCTCGAAGACGGGCACCTGGTCCGTCCGGTACACGCCGCCGGGCAGCACCGCGGTCGAGGCGATGCGCTGCACGCCCGGCACGACGCCGATCATCGACGGCGCCGTCAGCGGCAGGGGCCCCTCGCTGCCGCCGATGCCCTGGCCGCGGTCGACCGTGAGCAGGTTGGTGCCCAGGCGGTCGATCTGCGCGAGAAGTTCCGCCTCGCTCGACTGCGTCACACTGAGGACCCCGACGATGGCAGCGATCCCGATGCAGATGCCGAGCGCCGAGAAGACGGCGCGGAGGCGGCGGGCGCGCAGGCCGACCGTCCCGGCGAGCAGGACGTCCAGCGGGCGCAGATGGGAGCGGGCGCTCGTTCGCGCCCTCATGCCGCCGTGTCCGCCACGATCCGTCCGTCGCGGATCTCCAGCCGGCGGCGCGTGGCGGCGGCCACCTCCTCGTTGTGCGTGATGACCGCGATCGTCGTGCCATCCCGGTTGAGCTCCCGGAGCAGCTCGACGATCGACGAGCCGGCCGTCGTGTCGAGGTTGCCCGTCGGCTCGTCGGCCAGCACGATCGCCGGCCGGCCCACGACCGCCCGCGCGATCGCCACCCGCTGGCGCTCGCCGCCGGAGAGCTGGTTCGGCCGGTGGCCGAGGCGGTGGCCGAGTCCGACCCGCTCCAGGGCCTCCGCCGCGCGCTGACGCCGGTCGCGCGCCGGCGCACCCCGGTAGAGCAGGCCGTTGGCGACGTTGTCGAGCACGCTGACCCCGTCCAGCAGGAAGAACTGCTGGAACACGAACCCCAGGTGGTGCGCGCGCAGACCGGAGAGCTCGACGTCCGACAGGCCGGAGACGGGCTGTCCGGCGACCAGCACCTCGCCCTCCGTGGGCCGGTCGAGCGTGCCCATCACGTGCAGCAGGGTGGTCTTGCCGGATCCGGACGGGCCGACGATGGCCAGCAGCTCGCCCTCCTCGATCGCCAGGCTGACCGAGCGCAGCGACTCGACGGGCGGGTCGCCGGGGTAGCGCTTTCCCACCGCGCGCAGCTCGAGCACCGCGCTCACCGCGCCGGCACCTCGACCAGCTGGCCCTCGGCCAGGCCGGCGCCGTCCACCTCGACCAGCCCGCTGTCGCCGAACAGGCCCAGGTGCACGGTGACCAGGCGCCTCTCGGCCCCTGACCTGATGGCGACCGCGTAGTCGCCATTGGGCTGGGCGAGCAGGGCCGTCACCGGCACCGCGAGGACCCCCTTCTTCGACGCGGTCGTGACCGACACGTAGACCGGCGCCTGGTCCAGTGTCCCGGCCGTCGTCTCGTCGGCCAGGCTCACCGTCACAGCGACCGTCGCCTGGCTCTGCTGGCTGCCCTGGCCGCCGCCCTGGCCCTGACCCTGGCTGGACGGCTGTGTCGCCACCCGGCTGACGTCGACCACCGTGCCCGGCGCATTCGTGCGCCCGTCCGGCATCAGCACGGAGACCTGGTCGCCCGGGCGGACGAGCTGCTGGCGGCTGGCCTCCAGCTGAGCCGTCACCGAGTGTCGCGTGGGCGTGAGGTCGAGGAGCTGCGTTCCGGGGGCCGCCTGGGCGCCTAGCGCGGCTCGCACCAGCGCGACGCGCGCCGGCCCGGAGGCGAAGACGACCTCGCCCAGCCGGACCGTGCCGGTCTGCGGCACGCCCAGCGCGGCCTGCCAGCGGTCCACCGCCGCGGCGTCGGCGCTCGTGAAGGTGCCGTCCACCGAGAGGTTGGACGCGGTGGCGAAGCCGAGGGCGATGAGGCCCTGCTCCAGCTGGCGCACGTCGTCGCCGCTGACGCCGGCGCCGAGCTGCCGGTAGGCCGGCTGGGCGCCGTAGAGCAGCGCCACGGGACGGCCGTTCACGGTGTAGAGGGTCTGGCCCTGCTGGATCACGGTGCCGGCGGCCGGCAGCCAGGTGATGCTGCCGTCCAGCCGGGCGCCGGTCTGCGCGGCCTGGAGCGCGGCCTGCGCGTTCTGGAGCCCGACCCGGGCGGTGGTCACCTGCGCGTCCGCCTGGTGCTGGCTCTGCTGGGCGTGCTGCCGCGCCGTCGCCAGCTGCTGCTGCGCCTGGGCCAGCGCCGCGGCGTTGGACCCGGCCGCGTCCACCGCGGCCTGCGCCTGGCTGATCGCGAGCTGGTTCGCGCCGGCGGTGTCCTGAGCCGCCTGCGTCGCGGTGGACAGCGTGGCCTGGGCGGTGGTGGCGGCCGCCTGGGCCTGGCGGACGGCGTCGGCCGTGACGCCGCCGGGCGCGGTCACCGTCCACGTCGCGCCGTAGCCCAGCACCCCGTTGATCCGCTGATGGGAGGTGATGTCCGCCCGCGTCACCCGCGCCGTGCCGGTGGGCACCGCGGTGACCGCGGCCACCGGCGCGGGCCGGCCGCGGAGCGCGACCGCGACCAGCCCGGCGCCGCCGGCGATGAGCGCCACGACGGCGATCGTCACGACCCTGCTCAATTGTTCCCCTCGATGTGGCCGCTGGGGTTGTACTGCTTGCACGGGCCGTTCCACGCGGCCTGGATCTGCTGCCAGCGTGGGCCGGTCTTGAGGTTGCCCGCCAGGCTGGGCGGGAAGGTGAAGCGGCCGCTGGCGTCGGGATCGGGCCAGTCGTCGATTCCGTGGGCGCGCATGCACTGCGCGAAGCGCCGGCTCATCGCGGGGTCGGGGGTGGGTTGTCCGTGGTTGGCCGTGGTGCGCAGCTGGTCCAGGATCGAGGCGCAGGCCTGCATGATCGAGGTGTCCGGCTTCTGGACGCCGTCGGGCAGCTGCGGGTTGCCCTGCGCGTCCAGGGTCGGGTCGGGGAAGTCCGGCTGGCCATGGTCGCGCACGCACTGGGAAAACTGGTGGGCGACGACCGCGGGGTTGGCGGAGGGCCGGGCGGCGGCCGGCCGGCCCTGCGGCCCGATGCCGCAGGCGACCAGGCCGAGCGCGAGGAGCGCCGCGGCGTGGGCGAGGGAGCGGTTCGTGCTCATGTCCGGCAGGCTATTCGCGGGCCGGTCGC
>DASYBH010000211.1:0-2508 GCA_036500885.1 Candidatus Dormiibacterota bacterium | reverse complement strand
GCCATCGCGTCCGAACTGCGCGCCGTGGCCACGCCGCCTCCCGTTCTGCACGCCAGCACGTAGCCGCGGCGCGCTCGTCTGGGGGGACAGCGGCGCCCCGGAACGGATGCTGAGGAGAGCGGCCGGCCCAATCCGTGGGGTCCGGGCGCTCCACTTACTGGCCCCCGCTGCTAGCCTCGTGCCAGCCGGATCCGCGTGGCGGTCACGGCGTAGCCCGGCCGTCGCCAGCGCTGGAGGCCCTGGTGGTTCGAGTCGAGGACCAGCCACTCCCGGCCCTCCACCGCGACCAGCAGGACGCTGTGGCCGCCCGTGCTGTACGTCGAGGGCCGCAGCGCGTGCCAGCCCCACGTCCCGACCACGCCCGGCGCCTCCTGCCCCCACGCCAGGTTGGCGACCAGCGCCTCGCCTGCCCGCGGCCGCAGGCGCCAGCCCGCCGCCACCAGGCCGGACCGGGAGCGGACGCGCAGGCCAGCGGCAGCGGCCAGCGCCTCCACGCGCACGTCCAGCGGGGCGCGGCGCCCGGGCAGCGTGACGTAGTCCATGAGCGCCGGCGCGCCGTATGGCTCCCTGGCGCCGAGCGCCAGCGTCGCCGCCGCCAGGTCGGACAGGCCGGAGGCGCCCAGGACGCCCAGCCCGGCCAGGATCGAGGCGGTCGTGCATGCGGCTCCGCGGTTGGGCACCCAGGCTGCCATCAACGCGTCCGGGGGAAGCATGGCTATCGTTATTCTCAACGCTCCCCGTGGCACAAACCGCCATCGCGACCGAAATCCTCGACCCCACCCTGGTCTCCCGCGCTCAGCGCTACGAGCACGACGCGGTCGCCTCGCTGTGCGATCGAAGCCTCGACACCCTGTACCGGGTCTGCTTCAGCCTGACCGGCGACCAGGACGCGGCGGAGCGGCTGGCCGGCGGGGCGCTGCTGAAGGCGCTCGACGGCCTTCCCGGCTTCGACGGCGACAGCGCCGCCTTCCACGTGAAGCTGCTGCGCCTGGCCGCCGGCACGGCCGCCAAGCACCGGCCGCAGGGCGCCGGCGTCCGCGAGGCGCTCGCCCGGCTCAGCAACTTCGACTACGAGCTGGTCGCGCTGCGCATCCTGGCCGAGATCGACCTCGACCACCTGTGGCCGGCGCTCAACGCCCAGCCGGCCAGCCTGCGGGCCTGGCTGGTGACGGCGCTGCGCGAGCTGGACGGCCGCTCCGGCACCGGCTGGGGCCCCGACCTGCGCGGCTTCGACGCGGGGATCGACGAGGTGATCGAGGGGGCCGACCCGGAGAGGGTCGCGGCCGAGCTGTCGGCGCCCGCCGACGCCGAGAAGCTGCTGTGCCGCGTCCGCGACCTGCGGGCGCTGGCCGGCGAACCGATCACCCCGGCCATCGCCACCCGCCTGCGGACGACCATGCTGGCGGCGACCGCCGCACGCCGTGCGCTGTGGGTCCACCGGAACCACGGCGTCGCCAAGGTGCCCGGCATCGAGCGGCGCCACTACCCCAGCCGGACCGGCGCGATGGTCGCGCTCACCATCGCGGCCTTGCTGGCGATCGTGGTGGGCGCGGCTCTGGCCGTCCTCAGCTCGTTCGCCGGCCCCACCTCGAGCCTCTACCCGCTCAAGCTCTGGGGAGAGTCGGCGCTGCTGGCGGTCGATTTCGACCGCGTGGACCACGCCCAGCTCGAGATCAAGCTCGCCCAGACCCGCGCCCGCGAGGCAGAGGACATGTCCGGCCGGGGCCATGGGGACACGACAGTGGCGGCGCTGACGGCTCGCTACGAGCTGCTGCGCGGGGCGGGCCGGGACCTCGAGGCGGTGCCGGTCCACAACGCCCGGTGGCAGCTGGCTCGGGACCGCCTGTTCAAGGAGTCCGACGTGGCGATGAGCTCCGTCGAGCGCGATCTCATCGCGACCGGACAGGTGCGCTCGTCCCAGGACGTCGAGCGCCTGGTGGCGAGCTTCAACGCATACCGGCAGCCGGTGGAGACGCAGCTCGGCAGGCCCGCGCCCGCGCCGCAGGACCCGAACCAGGTCAGCGGCGCCCCGCCAGTCGCCACCCCGCCGCCGTAGCCATGGAAAACGACTTGCCCCCCCTGACCCCCCGGCAGATGAGGGGGGGAGGGGACGTGCTGGTCCACGTGGTCTTCCACACCCACTGGGACCGCGAGTGGTACCTCCCGTTCGCCGTGTACCGCCGCCGCCTGGTCCGGCTGGTCGACTCGCTGCTGCTGGCGCTGGACCGGGAGCCGGACCTCCGCTTCCACCTCGACGGGCAGATGGCGCTGGTCGACGACTACCTGGAGCTGCGCCCGGAGCGGGAGGCCGCGCTGCGCCGGGCCGCGGCGTCCGGCCGGATCACGCTCGGCCCCTGGTACACGCTCCCCGACGAGCACCTGGTCAGCGGCGAGGCGCTGATCCGCAACCTGGAGCTGGGCCTGGCGCGCGCCCGGCGTCTCGGCCGGCCGCTCCTCGTCGGCTACCTGCCCGACCAGTTCGGCCACACCGCCCAGATGCCGCAGGTG
>DASYBH010000210.1:0-4326 GCA_036500885.1 Candidatus Dormiibacterota bacterium | reverse complement strand
CCTGGCCGTTGTAGCACTCGTGAAAGGCGCCGTCGGACATCTTCATGATCCGGGCGTCGGGGTCGGTGAAGTTGCGCTGCGCCTTGTCCTTGGGCACCGCCTTGCTCTCCGCCGCCTCCACCTTGGCCTGCTTCGCCTCCTCGTCCAGCTTCTGGGCGTCAGCACGCTCGGCCGCCTTTTCGGCCGCAGCTCCACGCGCCTCCTCCTCCAGCGCCTTCTTCGCCTCCTGGATCTTCTTCAACCGGTCCACTCGCCGGTTCAACTCGTTGGGCAGGTCGTCGTCACGCCCGTCCGGGCCGAACCGCTCGTCCTCGGCCGCATCCTGGTGCTCGGCTTCGGCCAGCATCGCGTCGATCTCCGCCTCCAGCTGCGCCTCCCGCTCTCCCATCCGCTTGTAGCTCATCGCCTTGTGCCGGCTGCGTATTACGGCGAAAAGGACCGGTCGTTTCGGTTCAAACGGACCACCCGGTTCGGCTGAAACGGACCGGGGCCGGAGCGTAGCGACGCCACGCCTATTCAGTTGGGGAAGAAGTACATCCTGAGCCCGGCTCGCGTCAAGGAGTTCTTTCCAATCCGTGGCCGGGTCTGTGGGAATGTGGGCAACCCCGTGGGTTGTCCAAGGACTGTGGTCAGGCGGGGCGGATCGCGAGAAGCCTGACGCCGCCTGGAGCTGGACGTGGCCGCGATCTGCCCGGGCTGTCCACAGTCCGGCATTTCCACAGACCTTCGTGGTCCCCCGAGACCGTCCGGAGCGGCAGCGACGAGCGATCCGGAGCGGAGCGACGATGACCCGGCGTTCATCACGGCGCCGGCGTGATGGCGGCGAGGTCGGAGAGCGCGACCGGCTCGTCGCCGTGGGGGCAGACGTTCATGCCGCCCGCCCCTCCAGGGTGCGGACGATCTCAAGTTCGAGCTCGCTGATGTCGCCGCGTAGCGCGTGCAACTCCTCGTCGGTGAGCGCGTCCAGCGCGTCGTAGACGGCGTCGTAGTCGCGGCGCATGACGGCGAGCAGGGCCCTGGTCTGGCTGAGCTCGGTCATGCCTCGACCTGCTCGTCGGTCGAAGCCGCCGCGTTACCGGTGGGCTCGACTGGCTGGCGGCGCCGCAGGGAGCCGCCCTTGAGGGCGATGCGGTGGGCGTTCTGGACGAGGCGGTCGAGGATGGCGTCGGCCAGGGTGGGGTCGGGGATGAGCTGGTGCCAGGAGTCGATGGGGAGCTGGCTGACGACCATGGTGGAGCGGAGCTGGTTGCGGTCCTCGACGATCTCGAGCAGGTCCTTGGCCTCCTCGGAGGTGACCGGCGTGAGCAGGAAGTCGTCGAGCACCAGGAGCTCGGTGCGGGCCAGCTTGTTGAGCAGGCGTGGGTAGCGGCCGTCGCCGCGGGCCAGGGCGAGGTCGGAGAGCAGCCGGGGCGTGCGCATGTAGAGGGCGGAGTGCCCGTTGCGGATGGCGGAGTGGGCCAGGGCGCAGGCGACGAAGCTCTTGCCGCACCCGGTCGCCCCGGTCAGCAGCAGGTTGTGACGGGCCCCGACCCAGCTGGCGCTGGCCAGGCTGAGAACGAGTGCGCGGTCGAGGCCGCGGGCGGCGCGGAAGTCGATCTCCTCCACGGTCGCGCTCTGGCGCAGCTTGGCGGCGGAGAGCCGGGTTTGGAGGCGCCGGTTCTCGCGCCAGGTGGCCTCGCGGTCGACGAGCAGGCCCAGCCGCTCCTCGAAGCTCAGCTCGGCGTACTGGGCCTGCTCCATCTGCTGGCGCAGGCCGTCGGCCATGGCGCCCAAGCCCATCGCCTCCAGCTTGTCGATGGTGTGATGGCTCAGCACGGCTCAGGCCACCGTCCGGTAGTACTCGGCGCCGCGCACGTTCTCGTGCGTGACCGGGCGCTGCTCCGGCCTGGCCTCGACCGCGACCCGGTCGAGACCGTTCTTGAGGATGGAGTCGACGCTCCGGTAGGACACCGCCTTGACCGCCAACGCCCTCTCGCAGGCGGCGACTACCCGCTCCGCCCCGTACCGGCCGACCAGCCGGCGCAGGCCCATGCAGGCACGGTAGCCGTGCTCGGGGTGGGGCCGGCTGCGCAGGATCTCCTCCACCAGGCGCCCGACCGGCTCGCCGACGCCGTTCCCCCAGCTCACCAGACGCGACGGCGACCACTCGGCGTGCTCGCGGTGTGCGACGGGCATGTGCTCGGGGTCGGTGGTGAAGCCCGGTCGGTACGACCGCTGGTGACTGGCCACCCGCTGCCCGGCCAGGAAGATCTCGATCACGTTGGCCGTCGCCCTCACGTCGACCTGCTGGTGGATGTGCTTGTAGGGCACCGAGTAGCAGTGGCGCTCGAACTCGATGTGGTAGTCGATGTTGACCTTCGCTCGCTTCCAGCTCGCGAACTCGTAGCGCCTGCTCGGCAGCGGCCTCAGCGCCTCCCTCTCCATCGTCTCGAACAGATCCCGCCGTGAGGTCGGCAGCTTTCGGAAGGCCCGACTGTTCAGCTCCTCCAGCTTCTCCCTGATCGCCTGGTTCCACTCGGCCAGGGAGAAGAACCGTCGGTGGCGCAGCGGCGCCAGCACCCAGCGCTCCACCACCTGGACGCCCACCTCCACAGCGGCCTTGTCCCTGGGGTGGCGAGGCCTGGTCGGCAGCACCACCACGCCGTAGTGGCGGGCCAGGTCGAGATAGCTGGGGTTGACCTCAGGGTCGTACCAGCACGGGTCCTGGACGCCCGCCTTCAGGTTGTCGGGCACCACCACCTCGGGCACGCCCCCGTAGAACTCGAACGTGCGCACGTGCGCGTCCAGCCAGCTCTGCGAGTCCTGGGCCCGCACCGCCTCGGCGTACAGGTAGCCGCTGCCTCCCAGCACCGCCACGAACACCTGCGCCTGCCGAACCTCGCCGCTGTTCGCGTCGATGACCGCGACGGTGTCGCCGCAGAAGTCGACGTACATCCTCTCGCCGGCCACGTGCGGCAGCCGCATCACCGGGTCCTGGCGGCCCAGCCACTCCCGGTAGTGGACGCAGAACTGCGTGTACCCCCAGCCGTCGGGGTGCCGCTCGCGGTACTCCATCCACGCCAGCTGGAGCGTGACGTGGTGGCGGCCTTTGACCTCCCTGTGGACCACCAGCCAGTCCGGCTCCGGCCGCCCGCTTCTCGGCTCGCCGCGCAGCTCGCCGGCCAGGAACAGCTTGGCCTCCAGCGTCGCCTCGTCCTGGTCGGCGGGGAACGGCCAGCTCACCCCCGCCTGCTTCGCGCGCTCCAGGTACCGGTACACCGTCGTCTTGGCCAGCCCGGTGCTGGTGCTGATCTCCCGCTGGCTCCGCCCCTGGGCGGCAAGCCGGAGGACCTCGCTGATGGGACGCATGGACAATCTCCTTCTGGGCACGGGGCGTCTCCTCGGAAGCTGGTTACTCCCGGGGGACGCTAGTGCCCACCTGGTTGCCAAGGCGTCGCCCTCAGCCCCTCCCTCCCTCAGCCGTCAGGTGTGGTCCACCTGGGCCGAAACGGGTGGTCCGTTTCAGCCGTTTTGGGCGGTCCACCAATTCCGAAATGGGTGGTCCTTTTCCGCCGTCGCGCGCAGTGCCGGCTTGCGTTCGCACGCAGCTTGGTCCCGTCCAGCGCCACCCTGCCCAGCCTCACCATCCCCGCCTTCTGGCACAGCGTCAACGCCTGCAGGAACAGCCCCGCCAGCGCCTCCAGATGCCGGCGCCGGAAGCGTGCGATTGAGCGAAAGTCCGGCGCCGCGCCCGCCGCCAGGTAGCGGAACGCCACGTCGTCGTGGCAACGCTTCTCGATGCCCCGCGACGAACGCTGGCCCGTGCAGTACCCGTAGATCAGCAACTTGAGCATCAGCCGCGGGTCGTAGGGCGGGTAGCCGCGCTCCTCGACGTAGACGGCGCGGATCGCGCTCAGGTCCAGCGCCTCCTCCACCAGCTCGCTCACGAAGCGGGCCAGGTGCCCCTCCGGCAGCCACTCGTCCAGCGAGGGCGGCAGCAGCAGGATCTGGTGCGGGTCGTACGGACGGAAGGTCTTGGCGACCGGCGCCCGCTCCTCAACCACCGGGGAGGCGTCGGGCGTCGGCTCGAGCGGGAACAGCGTGTCGTTGACGGCCGGGACCATACCCCAGGTACGAAACCGGGCGCAGCCCCGGCCACCACGCCGCCTTGCCGTTACTGACCCGCGCTCCTAGCCGGCGCTCTCCCGCCGGCGGACGCCCTGTCCCGGGCGCCCGGCCCGCTGGTCCGAGGGGGACCCCCATGCCACGCCCTCGCGCGCGAGCGTGTCAATCATCTGCGTCTGGAAGTCCGCGTACTGCTGCCGGAGTGCCGCCACCTGCGCCTTG
>DASYBH010000209.1:0-3220 GCA_036500885.1 Candidatus Dormiibacterota bacterium | reverse complement strand
GCGCCCTCCTCCCGCCCGAGCGGGCCGATGGGCACCCCGGTGACCCCCAGGGCGGCGTCCCAGGTGGTACGCCGCGTGGTCAGCAGCACGTGCGCGCCGCCGCCGCCGGGGAGCCACTCGCGAAGCACCTCCTCCTCCTCGCAGTCGTCGAACAGGAGCAGTCGCGGCGTCTCCTCCTGCCACGCGCGGAGCACGAGGTGCAGCTGGTCGTCGAGCGCGAGCTCGGCGAAGTCGGGGCGCAGGTCCATGGCGCCGGCGCCCCCGCACGCGGCGACCTGCAGAGACACCTCCTCCGGGACCGCGAAGCTCACCCAGAAGACGCCGCCCGCGAAGTAGCTGCCGTACCGGTGCGCGAACTCGACGGCGAGCTGGGTCTTGCCAGTGCCGTCAGGGCCGACGATGGCGACCGTGCGGGCGCTCTTGACGGACGCCGCAAGCCGCCGGACGTCGCCACCGCGCCCGCCGAACAGCGGGTTGGGAGCCGGCCGCATCAGCGAGCCTCTCGGCAGCGGCCCGGGCTGCACGGGAGCGTCGAGCGGCAACTGATCAAGCTGCGCTCGGGCGGTTTCGAGCTCGGTGTCGATGGGTATGTCGGCTCCTTGCTCCGCTGGAAGCGGCGAATGCAATATACCCATGCCAGTGGCGCCCCTGCTGGCTCAATTCGAGTTCGGAAGAGGCCCCAGAGGGCCTATGGCCCTGGACGGCAGGCCAGATCGCAGTGTACAGGCGGTGGGCAGGAGTTGCGAGCGGTAGTGACGATGCTCCGGACTCAGCCGGCGCAGCGGCGGGTGGCCGCCCTGAGCACGTCCTCGACCTCGGCGCTCTCGAGGTCGAACCTGTCGGCCAGTCGGGTCAGCGACTCGCCGGCGATCAACCGGCCGACGATGTCGTCGACGGGGATGCCCGAGCCATCCAGCGTGGGCCGGCCGCGCGCCACGTGCGGGTTCACGACCACCCGGGCGGCGGCATAGCCGGGAAGCTCGACCTGCTCGGCCCAGTGGTCGCTCGCATAGCGGATGCCGCGCAGGCAGTCCCGGACGATGGGTGTGAAGACGCACTGGCCGCTGCGCACCGTCACCAGCGCGCCGATCGCGTCCGGGTCGAGACGGGCGCCGTAGTCGTAGAGCACCTCGACGCCGTCGACGGTGAGGCGATCGCTCGCCAGGGCGTGCCGCAGGCCCATCTCGCGGTCGAGCCGGTCCAGCGCCGGCCGGATGCGCTGCAGCGGCACCCCCGCCCGCCGGAAGGCGCTGAGCACGAGGCCCTCCGCGAGGCCCACGAAGGGGATCGCGGCCTCCCTGCGCCGGCTCGGCAGCGACAGCACGATCGGCTGGCTCGTGGTCGCCGCTCCACCGGCCAGCTCGCGATGGTACCCATGCACCCAGCCGTGGAACGTCGAGCGCGGGACGCTGAGCCAGCCGGCGGCCTCCGCCACCGTGAAGAGGCCGCGGCTCACGCGCGGGTCGTCGGGGGGAAGGCTCGCGATGACCTCCGACATCTGCGCCCCACATATTAGAACAGACGTTCGGCCAATGCCCACGCTCGAGGCGGGTAGCGTACTGGTGGTGATCGCGCTCGAAGCGTCGCTGGACCATCGCGACCGCTGGCTGCCGCCCGCCGCGGGCGAGGTGCCGCTGGACAGGGTTGGCCAGCAGGCCTGGCATGCCCTGTCGGACCTGATGCCGCCGGTCCTGGTGCTGAAGGATCGCGCGCTCCGCCACAACCTGGACCAGATGGCGCGGTTCTGCCTGCGGCACGGCGTCTCGCTGGCGCCGCACGGCAAGACGACGATGTCGCCGCAGCTCATCCGCCGCCAGCTGGACGCGGGCGCGTGGGGGATGACGGCGGCCTCACCCGCCCAGGCCCGCCTGTTCCGTGCCTTCGGCGTCTCCACGATCGTGATCGCGAACCAGGTGGTCGATCCGCTGGGCCTGGACTGGATCGCGTCCGAGCTGGAGCGGTTTCCCGAGGTGCGTGTGGTCTGCCTGGTCGATTCGGAACGCGCGGTGCGCCTGATGGACGAGGCGCTGGCCGGGCGTGGCCCGCTGCCCGTCCTGGTCGAGATGGGGATGGCGGGAGGCCGGACCGGGTGCCGCTCGCTCGAGGACGGCCGCCGTGTCGCCGAGTCGGTACGCCGGAGCCGCTCGCTGCGCCTGGCGGGCGTCGAGTGCTTCGAGGGCGTGGTGCACGATCCCGGCGAGCAGGTGGAGGGCGTGCTGCGCGACGTCCGCCGGCTTGCGGAGGCACTGGGTGCGGAGGGCGCGTTCGACCAGGTCGACGAGGTCCTGGTCACGGCCGGTGGCAGCGCCTTCTTCGACCGTGTCGTGCACCACCTCGCCGGCGGCTGGGATGTGGGCAGGCCGGTGAGGGTCGTGCTCCGCAGCGGCTGCTACCTGACGCACGATCACGGCGACTACGAGCGCCTGTCGCCGTTCGGCGGCCGCCTTCCGGAGTGGGAGCCCCTGCAGCCGGCGCTGGAGGTGTGGGGGCTGGTTCACTCGCGGCCCGAGCCCGAGCTGGCGATCGTGGGCTTCGGGAAGCGGGACGTCTCGTACGACGTGGCCCTCCCGCGCCCGCTGTGGGTGCGGCGGCGAGACGGCGGCCCTGCCAGGCCCGCCGCCGGCCAGGAAATCTTCCGCCTGAACGACCAGCACGCCTACGTGCGCCTGCCACCCGGCGACGACCTGGCGCCGGGCGACCTGCTGGGCTGCGGCCTGGCACACCCCTGCACGGTCTTCGACAAGTGGCGGTCGATCCCGGTGGTGGACGACGACTACCGGGTGCTCAGCGCGGTCCGAACGTACTTCTGAGCGCTGGCCTCAGTCTGGAGGCGTCCGACCGAGGATCAGGACGAGCCCCTTCTCGCTGACCGCATACACGAACGGCCCGGGCTTCGCTCCTCTTGCAACGATGCGGTGAACATGACGAATGAAGATCGCCCTCTGCTGAGCTCCTGTGAGGCTGCCGCTGGTGAGGCAAAAGACCTTGGCCCGGGCGGTGAGGATCCTCTCCCTCTCGAGTGGGTTGGTGCGGATCCTCTTGTCCTTCGTGAGAGCCAACCATCCGCGCTGGCCCGCATCTCCCAACCACTCCGTGTCCTCCACGGTGGGCGCTCTCGTGGCGCCATACACCGAATCGAGCGTGTGAGCCGCGAAGCCGAGGGATCGCAGTTCCTCGGCGAGTTGGAGACCGAGGCTGCGATCGACCAGGAACTCAGGCG
>DASYBH010000208.1:0-12834 GCA_036500885.1 Candidatus Dormiibacterota bacterium | reverse complement strand
CGCGGCGCGCCGGAGCTCGCGCAGCGGTCTGGTGAAGGCGCGGGCGAGCAGCGCGGTGACCACGATCGCCAGCACGAGCCCGGCGGCGCCGGATTCGAGGATCGGCGTCGCGAGCTGGCCGGCTGCCTCCGCGGCCACCTGCGCCTGGGGCTCCGCCAGCACGATCCAGGAGACGTGGGGCGCGGCGGACGGCGCCTGCGCGGCGCCGACGAGATAGGTCTGCCCATCGAGGGTGAGGTGTCCCTCGCGGACCTGCTGTCCGGAGACGGTCGTCTCGCGACCGAGCGGGAGAACGGTGCCGGGCGGCACATTGCCGTAGCTGTCGTACAGCACCGCCGGCGCCCGGTACCCGAAGCGCGGCGGCCTGTCCAGCAGGATCAGCCGCAGCCGGTCGCCGTCCAGGTTGAACGCGACCTTGTTGGTGTCGAGCACGGCGATCAGCTCCTGCTGCGTGGAGGCGCAGTGACCGGCCGAGCGGCGCGTGCAGTCCGACAGCATCGTGGGCTGCCGGTCCAGAAGCGCGTTCTTTGCCATCTGGTCCATCGCGTCGCTGAACTGCAGCTGCTGCACGAGGTAGCCCGTCAGGGCGCCACTCACCGTGAGGCTCACCGCGACGATCGCGATCGCAGCCAGCAGCAGTCGGATCCTGAGGCTCAGCTCTCGACCATCTCCAGCTTGTACCCCACCCCCCATACCGTCTGGATCGTGGGGTTGGTCACCTCGCCCGCCGTCAGCTTCTCACGCAGCTGCTGGACGTGCACGTCCACCGTTCGCGTGTAGCCGGGAAAGTCGTATCCCCAGACGAGGTCGAGCAGCTCGCTGCGCTGGAAGACCCGCCCCGGGTGGCGTGCCAGCAGCGCCAGCAGGTCGAACTCCTTGGGCCGCAGCTGCAGCCGCGTCTCTCCGAATCGAACCTCGTGGCGCTCGAAGTCGATCTCCAGCCGCCCCACTCGCACGAGCCGGGGTTGGTCCGGCTCCAGCCGGGCGCGGCGCACCAGCGCCTTGGCCCTGGCCACCAGCTCCTGGGGGTGGAAGGGCTTGGTCAGGTAGTCGTCGGCGCCCAGCTCCAGCCCGACGACCTTGTCGGTCACCTCGTCCCGCGCGGTGAGCATGATGATCGGCACCTGGCTGGTCTTCCGGATCTCCCGGCAGATGGTCAGGCCATCCACGTTGGGCAGCATGATGTCGAGCACGACGAGGTCGGGCTTGACCTGGCCGAAACGGGCGAGCGCCTGGGCGCCGTCCGTCACCGTCTCGATCTGGTAGCCCTCGCGAGAGAGGTAGATCCGGGCCAGCTCGAGGATGTGATCCTCGTCGTCGACCACCAGGACCTTCTGCGGACTCATGGCTGTTGCCATGGAATTACAGCATCACCACGAGTGTTGGCGTCGGATTCGAAAGGCAACACGGAATTGTAAAAAGGTAGACGACTTGCCCCTCTGACCCCCCGGCGGGCAGGTGAGGGGGAGTAAGGAAGACGACTTGCCCCCCCTGACCCCCCGGCGTCAGGGTGAGGGGGGGAACGGACCTCAGCTGTCCCTCGTCTCGTGCGCCGGTCGCAGCACGATCCGGAGGGGGTTCCCGGCGAATCCGAAACGCTCGCGGAGGCGGTTCTCCAGGTATCGCCGGTAGCCGAAGTGGAGCAGGCCGACGTCGTTGACGAACAGCACGATCGTCGGTGTCTCCGAGGCCGCCTGCGTCGCATAGCGGAGTGTCAGCCGCCTGCCCTTGAAGCTGGGCGGCGGCCGCTCCTGGAACACCTCGCGCAGCATCCGGTTGAGCTCATTGGTCGGGACGCGCGTGCGCCGCTGACCGACCACCTCCAGCGCGGTCGGCAGCACCCTCCCCACCCCCTGGCCGCTCAGCGCCGAGATGGTGACCACCGGCGCGTGCTGCACGAAGCGGAACTCGGCGCGCAGCTGCTTCTGCCACTCAGCCGCCCGCCGCTGCGGCGCCTCGACCAGGTCGATCTTGTTGACAACCAGCACGAGCCCCTTGCCGGCCTCCAGCGCGTAGCTGGCAACGTGCTGGTCCTGCGCCAGCACGCCGGTGGAGGCGTCCAGCACCAGCAGCACGGCGTCCGCTCGCTCCATGGCCTTGATGCCCCGCAGCAGGCTGAAGTGCTCCAGCCGGTCGCGCGCAGCGGCCCGCCGCCGGATGCCGGCCGTGTCGATCAGCACGACGGGCAGCCCGTCGAACACCAGCTCGGTGTCCACGGGGTCGCGTGTGGTGCCGGGGATGGCGCTGACCAGCGAGCGCTCGTCGCCCAGCAGCTGGTTCAGCAGCGAGGACTTGCCGACGTTGGGCCGGCCCATGATGGCCAGGCGAGCGGTCGCCTCCTCGCCCGGCTCCACCTCCTCGGGCGGCGGCAGCAGCTCCAGAGCGGCGTCCAGCAGGTCGTCGACGCCGATGCCGTGCTGTCCGGACATCACGACCGGATCGCGGAAGCCCAGCTCGAGCACCTCGTGGCGCAAGTAGGCCTGGCGGGGATCGTCGACCTTGTTGGCGGCGACCACGACCGGGCGGCCCGAGCGGCGCAGCATCTGGGCGATGTCGCGATCGATCGCCGTGACGCCCTCCCGCGCATCCAGCAGAAACACGATCACCTGGGCCTCCTCGATGGCCACGCGGGTCTGGCGCTCGATCGCCGCCTTGGAGGCGTCCTCGGGATCGAGGTCGAGCCCGGCCGTATCGACCACGGTCATCTCCCGGCCCCGCCACTCGGCAACCCCGTAGAGACGGTCGCGCGTCAGCCCCGGTTGACGATCCACGATCGCCTTGCGCCAGCCGATCAGGCGGTTGAAGAGCGTCGACTTGCCGGTGTTCGGGCGGCCGATGAGCGCGACGATAGGGCGTCCCACCGGCGTAATTGTGCAGCGCTTCGACCGGGCGCGGCCCGAGGGGCCTGGGACCACCACCACCTGGGGCGCTCCTGCCGTCGAATCGAACCTGTCGCCGTCTCGCCGACCCAGGCTCCTAGACTTACAGGGGCAGTGCTGGCAGATCGGGTCATCCTCAAGCACAACGACGTCATGTTCGTCTCCGACCTCGCCGGAGACGTTCCGGCGGGCAACGACGCGGGTCTTGGCCTCTATCGGGCCGACTCCCGCTTCCTGTCCACGTACGAGCTGCGGCTCAACGGCCGCCGCCCCATCCTGCTCAATCACGGCGTCGATCGCGCGTACGTGGCCACGTTCCAGCTCTCCAACCCGGCGCTGGAGTCGCCGTACGCCGCGACGACCATCCCCAAGCACAGCCTGAGCCTGCGCCGCACGCGGTTCGTGCACGACGGGGTGCACGAACGCATCGGCCTCCAGAACTGCAACCGGCACCCCGTCGAGGTCGACCTGGAGCTGCGCTTCGACGCCGACTTCCTCGACATCTTCGAGGTCCGCGGCTACCGGCCCGAGCGTCCGATGGGCACGCCAGAGGCGCCCGGCCAGACCGAGACCGGCCTGACGTTCGGGTACCTCGGCCGCGACGGCGTCCGGCGCAGCACCGAGGTGGTCTTCCATCCCGTGCCCAGGCTGCACCGCGGCACCGCCTGCGTGACCGTGCGGCTGGGCCCGCAGGAGACCTACGTGCTGCTGGTCGACCTGCTGCCCCTCCTGGGTGACGGGCAGCCCGAGGCCGACTTCCACTTCGACCCGGCGCTGCATGCGCTCGAGCGCACCTACCAGAACTGGAACGCCTCATGCACGCGCTTCGAGAGCGACAATGAGTCTCTGGACGGAGGGCTGCTCTGGCGCAACCTCGAGGATCTGCGCGTACTCTGCGACGACCGGCCAACGGGCCTGTACCCGACGGCCGGCGTGCCCTGGTACGCGGTGCCATTCGGCCGCGATGCGCTGATCACCTCGATCCAGACGCTCGCGCTCAACCCCGACCTCGCGATCGGCAGCCTGCGCTACCTGGCGTGCCACCAGGGCAGCAGGATCGACCATTACCGCGAGGAGGAGCCCGGGAAGATCCTCCACGAGATCCGCTTCGGCGAGCTGGCGAACCTGGGTCAGGTTCCCCACACCCCGTACTACGGCACCATCGACGCGACCCCCCTGTTCCTGGTCCTGCTGGTCGAGCTGCTGAACTGGACGGCCGACGTCGACCTCTTCAGCGAGCTGCTGCCCAACGTGATGGCCGCCCTCCACTGGATCGATCACTACGGCGACCTGGACGGCGACAGGTTCGTCGAGTACGCGCTGCACACCAGGGTGGGTGGCCTGCGCAACCACGGCTGGAAGGACTCCTGGGACTCGCTGATCGAGGCGAACGGCGAGCCGGCCCCACCGCCGGTCGCGCTGGTCGAGGTGCAGGGCTACGTGTACCAGGCGAAGTCCGGCCTGGCCCGCATCTTTCGCAGGCTGGGCCGGACCGCGGAGGCAGAGCGCCTGGAGCGCGAGGCCGAGGACCTGCGCCACCGCTTCGAGCGCCAGTACTGGATGCCGAAGCAGCGCTACTACGCCCAGGCGCTCGACCGGGACAAACGCCAGGTCCAGTCCATCAGCAGCAACACCGGCCACTGCCTGTGGTCCGGCATCGTCGATCGCGAGCGAGCCCACGACGTGGCGACGCGCCTGCTGTCCGAGGACATGTTCTCCGGCTGGGGCGTCCGAACGCTGTCGCGCGATGCGCTCAGCTACAACCCCATGAGCTACCACAACGGCTCGATCTGGCCGCACGACAACTCGATCATCGCGGCCGGACTCCGTCGCTACGGCTACGGCGAGCAGGCGGAGAGGATCGCTCGCTCCGTCCTGGAGGCGTGCATGCGCTTCTCGGACCGCCGCGTCCCCGAGCTGTTCTGCGGCTTCACGAAAGACGGCCGCTTCCATGCCGGTCCCGGCGAGTACCTGGTGAGCTGCAGCCCGCAGGCGTGGGGCGCCGGCTCGCTGTTCCACTTCCTGCAGGTGTTGATCGGCGTCGATGTGGACATGTTCGACCACCGGCTCCGGATCGACCCGCTCGACACCTCGCTGTACCGGCGCCTGCGCGTCGAGGGAATGCGAGTCGGCGACGGCCTGGTGGACTTCACCGTCGAGTGCGGGGAGGGCGTGCGGGTCCGTGTCGACCGCAAGCCCTCCGGCCTGCGGCTCGAACTGCCCGCCGGCAGTCGTTGAGAGGGAGTCCCCGGCTCAGTCTCGCGCTCATCCATTACACGGCTTCGCCCATCACCGGCGGGGTCGAGTCGATCGTCGCCGTTCATGCCAGGCTGCTCCGTCAGGCCGGGCACGACGTGCTCGTGGTGGCCGGGCGGGGTGACGCCGCGGTGGTGCCAGAGGTCGACTCCCGGCACCCCGAGGTGGAAGCGGTGGCCAGGCGACTCGCGAAGGGCGATCCGGCAACGCCCGACTTCGAGTCCCTGCGCGGCCGCCTGGTCGAGCGGCTGCGACCGCTGCTGGCCGGCCGCGACGTCGTGATCGCGCACAACGTGCTGACCATGCCGTTCAACCTGCCGCTGGCGGCCGCCCTCACCGACCTCGGCCGCCCGCTGGTGGCCTGGACGCACGACGTGGCCTGGGTCAACCCGCGCTATGCCGACTACCGCCGGCCGGGCTGGCCGTGGTCGATGCTGCGCGAGTCGCAGCCGGGCGTCCGCTACGTCGCGATCTCCCGCCTGCGCCAGGGTGAGATCGCGGAACTGATGGGGATGCCGCTGGCGGCGGTGACCGTCGTGCCCAACGGGGTAGACCCGGCTGCCTTCTGGGGCCTCGGGCCACGCGCGCTGGACCTCGTGCACAGGGCCGGGCTGGAGGGCGCGGACCCGCTGGTCCTGGTCCCGGTCCGTATCACGCGGCGCAAGCGACTGGAACTGGCGCTGGACACGGCGGTCTGCCTTCGTGGCACCCATCCGGGACTGCGACTGGTGGTGAGCGGACCGTTGGGCCCGCACTCGGCCGACAACGTGGCCTACGCGGAAGAGCTCCGCATGCAGCGCGCGCGGCTCGACCTGGATGGTGTCGTGATCTTTCTGCACGAGTTCGCCGGCCCTGACGGCGAGCACCCGGTTGACGACCGTACGATCGCCGAGCTGTATCGGATGGCCGACCTGGTGCTGCTGCCGAGCGAGTCAGAGGGCTTCGGCCTCCCGGTGCTGGAGGCGGGCCTCAGCCGCGCCCCGCTGGTCTGCGCGGACATCCCCGTGCTCCGCGAGGTGGCCGCCGGGGGCACGTGGAGCTTCCCGGCCGGCAGCGCCGGCGACGCCGTGGCCGCGGTCGCCGAGAGCGCGCTTCGCAGTCGCGCCGCGCGTCTCTTCCGCAGGACCCTGCGCACCTATGGCTGGCCGTCAGTGCTGGAGCGCATCGAGAAACTACTCGTGGAGGCCCACCATGGCGGATAGGCACCCGCGCATCCTGATCCCGATCACGCGCGCGCGTTCGGCGGCCGGGCTGCTCGAGGTGGCCGCCGCCCTGCTCCTGGGCGAGAACGGCAGCGGGCTGCTCCTGGGCGTCGTGGAGCTGCCGCCGGGACGTCCCATCGCCCAGAGTGTCACGGTCGCCAGGCGCTACCGGTCGCTCCTCCAGCGCATCACGGAGCTGGAGACGCGGCTGGACGCCCGCTTCGGCGTGCAGGTTCGCGTGGCGACCACGGTCGCCCAGGGCGTCCGCGAGGCGGCCTACGAGAACGCTGCCGACCTGATCGTCCTCGAGTGGCCGGGAGTGGGAACGCTGAGGCCCACCGACCGCAACGTGGACGACCTCGTGGCCGACCCGCCGGCCGACCTGCTCCTCGTGCGGACGGACCCCACCGGCGCGGGCCTGAACCTGGACGAGGGCGTGCTGGTGCCCGTCCGAGGCGGCCCCAGCGCCCGGCTGGCCCTGCGCGCGGCGGTCGCCATGGTCGGCGACCGGCACCTGCCGCTGACCGCGCTGCACGTGCACGACCCGCGACACACCGACGACCGGCGCCAGCGCGAGTCGCACCGGTTCCACGAGCTGCTGCAGGAGTTCGGGCATCGGGTGGAGCCGGTCGAGGTGATCTCGCAGAACCCCAGCCAGGCCATCACCGAGGCGGGGCGCCGCCACGGGGTGACCGTGCTCGGAGCCTTCGCGGAGGCGGCTCGCTCGTCCGTCCTGGTGGGGTCGCGGCTGGCCAAGACGGTGGAGTCGCTGCCGGGGACGGTCATCCTGGCCAAGAGCTCGCGTGCCCTCCCGCCCATCGTGAGCGACGAGCCGCCGCCCCCGATCACGGTCAGCGGCATCGACATCTCCAGCCTGGTGGACAAGTGGTTCGCGGAGAACACCTTCCACTCTCGGGAGTTCCGCGACGTGGAGCGTCTGGTCGGCCTGAAGCGCCGGCAGGGCCTGACCATCAGCCTGGGCCTCCCCACCCTCAACGAGGAGGGCACGATCGGCGACATCATCGCCACGCTCAAGACCGCGCTGATGGACGCGGCGCCGCTGCTCGACGAGATCGTGGTGATCGACAGCCGCTCCACCGACCGGACGGTCGAGATCGCCCGCTCGCTGGGGGTTCCCGTCTTCCAGCACCCCGACGTGCTGGCGGAGCACGGCAGCTTCCGCGGCAAGGGTGAGGCGCTCTGGAAGAGCCTGCACGTGCTCCGCGGCGACATCGTGGCGTGGTGCGACACGGACATCTCGAACATCCACCCGCAGTTCGTGTACGGGACGGTGGGGCCGCTCCTGACGGATCCGCGGGTGAGCTACGTCAAGGGCTTCTACCGCCGGCCGCTCAACTTCGGCGGCGTCCTGCAGTCGGCCGGCGGCGGCCGCGTCACCGAGCTGACGGCGAGGCCGCTGATCAACCTGTTCTACCCGCAGCTCTCGGGCGTGGTGCAGCCGCTCTCCGGCGAGTACGCGGGGCGGCGCGACCTGCTGGAGCGGCTGCCGTTCTTCACCGGCTACGGGGTGGAGACGGGACACCTGATCGACATCGTCGAGAACTTCGGTCTGAACTGCATCGCGCAGACCGACCTGGGCGTCCGGATCCACCGCAACCAGGACCTGCTCGACCTCTCCAAGATGGCGTTCGCCATCATGCAGGTGGCGCTGAAGCGGCTCGGCGACCGCCACCGCATCCACCTGCTGGAGGAGATCAACCGGTCGATGAAGCTGATCCACTACAACGGCGATCGCTTCTTCCTCGAGGTGCGGGAGATCGCCGACTGGGAGCGGCCGCCGATGAACGCGATGCCCGAGTACCTGTTCGAGCGGAACCCGGAGCGGGTGCTGGACTGACGCCGCGCGGGCTCAGAGCCCGTGAGGGACGGGCACGCCGAACGTCTGCATCAGCAGGTAGACGTTGAGCACGATGATCACGCTCGCCACCAGGTACGCGGCCCAGCTCGTCAGGCGGCTGTTGACGAGGGTGCCCATCAGCCTGGGGTCGCGAGCGAAGATGACCAGCGGGATCAGCGCGAAGGGGATGCCGAAGGAGAGGAAGACCTGGCTGAGCACGAGGGCGCGCGTGGGGTCGAACCCGACGGCGATCAGGATCAGGGCCGGAGTCATCGTGATCGCCCGGCGGAGGAAGATCGGGATCTGGAAGCGGACGAACCCCTGCATCACCACCTGGCCGGACATGGTGCCGACGCAGGAGGACGAGACGCCGGACGCCAGGAGAGCGAGGCCGAAGATCAGACCGCTGTGGCCGCCGATGTAGCGGTCGAGGCCCTGGAAGACCTGGCCCAGGTCGTTGCCCACGTTGAGCTGGCCGCGGGAGTGGAAGACGGCGGCCGCCGTGGTCAGCATCGCCATGTTGATCAGGCCGGCGATCCCCATGGCGACGACAACGTCGACCAGCTCGAAGCGGAAGATCTTCCGGCGAGCCGCCTCGTTGGCGCCGACGATCCGTTTCTGCGTGAGCGCGGAGTGCAGGTAGATGACGTGCGGCATCACGGTCGCGCCGATGATGCTGACCGCGACGAACACCGAGGCGCTGCCCTGGAAGCGAGGGATGAAGATGCCCTGCGCGACGCCTCCGACGGACGGGTTGCCGAGCAGCACCTCCAGGCCGAAGGCGACGACTACGACGCCCACCAGCGCGGCGATCGCCGCCTCCAGGCGCCTGAAGCCCCACGCCTGCAGGCCCAGGATGCCGAAGGCCAGGGCGCCGGTCAGCAGGCCGGCGAGGAAGAGTGGCAGGTGGAACACGAGGTAGATGCCCAGCGCCGCGCCGACGAACTCGGCCAGGTCGGTCGCCATCGCGATCACCTCCGCCTGCAGCCAGAGGAAGATGACGACCGGCCGGGGGAAGCGATCGCGGCAGACCTCCGGCAGGCTGAGGCCCGTGGCGATACCGAGCTTGGCGCTCATCGACTGGGTCAGCATCGCCATGAGGTTCGCCGCCAGCACGACCCAGAGCAGGGTGTAGCCGAACTGCGAGCCTCCGGCCATGTTCGTGGCGAAGTTGCCGGGGTCGATGTAGGCGACCGCGGCGATGAACGCCGGACCCAGGAACGGGGTGACCGCCCGCAGCCCGCGCCGCTCGCCCGAGAGCGCCCGCTCGGCCGCGTCGAGGATGCGCGCCTCGCCCGAGAGCGCGCCCTCCAACCCCATCACCTGCCGGTCGTCCTCAACCCGTAGCGCCATTGTCCGTCCTCCTCCTCGATGGAGATCTCCCGCGCCGATGCCACGGGCACCGCTGATCCATTGACTTTCTCGAATCAATGGCTATCCTACCCAAGGATATTAGAAGTGTCTAGATCCTTTTTTAGGACTGGCTAATTTCAGCGGCGTGGCGAGCCACACGATCCAGAGCAGAGCCGCGACAGCGCCCGGCGCCGGACGGCCGCCTATCCGGCCTGGCGCTTCCGGAACGGCGGTCGCGTGCGCATCGAGGCGTCCGGATGCGCCATCGGGCGGGCGAGGGTGGCCCGGGGCGCGTGGCCACGGATGGAGGTGCTGTTCAGGGCCGCCTCGACCTGGCCGGCCGCCGTCTCCGGCACGTCCACGAACGAGAACCTGTCGAAGAGGCTGATCTCCCCGATGGAGTGAGACGCGATGCCCGCCTCGTTGACGATGGCCCCGACCAGGTCGGCCGGCCGCACCCCGTGGTGCCTGCCCACGCGGAGGAAGAGGCGCGCCTTGACCTCGTCGTGGCGTCCTCCGGCCTGGACCGCACGGCCATTGGGCCGGATCCTCGCCGGGGCCCCGGGCTCCGGCGCCCGCCGGGCCGGCTCCCGCTCGCCGGAGGGGACGTCCGGCACGGTTGGGGCGCCGCGCGGGCGGGCGGGCACCGGGCTGCGCTCGGCGGCCATCCTGAACGCGGCGGCCGCGAGCGCCGCGAGGTCGTGCGACGCGGAGAGCTCCTCGACCAGCCCCTCGAACCCGTCGAGCTCACCGGCGTCCAGCACCTTCAGCACCTCGTCCCGAAATGCCGACCGCCGCCGGCTCGCGAGCTGGGCATCCGTCGGAAGCTGTCGCTGCTCGAGACGCCGGTTGATGCCTCGCTCCAGCAGCGTCAGGAGCCCGCGCTCTCGCGGGGTGACCAGGGTGACGGCCTCTCCGGCCTGGCCGGCGCGGCCCGTCCTGCCGATCCGGTGCACGTAGACCGCCGCGTCGGGCGGGAGGTCGTAGTTGATGACGTGGCTCACGTCCGGGATGTCCAGGCCCCGGCCGGCCACGTCGGTGCCGACCAGCAGCCTGATGTGACCGGCGCGGAACCGGTCGAGGACCCTCTCGCGGTGCGCCTGGCTGATGTCGCCGTGGATGGCCTGGGCCGTGTAGCCCAGCCGGCTGACGTGCTCCGCCACCACGTCCGCGTCCCGGCGCGTGCGGACGAACACGATCGCCGAGTCGGGCTGCTCGGATTCCAGGATCCTGGCCAGCGCGTCCGGCTTCGCCGTCCAGGGCACGTTGTAGTAGACCTGTCGCACCATGGGCGCGACCGCGCTGCCGGTACCCACGCTGACGTGCCTGGGATCTCGCAGGTACTGCCCGGCCAGGCGCTTGATCCGCTCCGGGATGGTCGCCGAGAAG
Organism: Candidatus Dormiibacterota bacterium; assembly: GCA_036500885.1. Lineage (GTDB taxonomy): Bacteria > Chloroflexota > Dormibacteria > Dormibacterales > Dormibacteraceae > CF-161. Next base: position 1,897 of record DASYBH010000208.1, on the reverse strand, counting down.
AGCGCCGTCTGGTGCCCGGCGGGAAGCACCGCCAGGATCTTCTCGATGTCCTCCACGAAGCCCATGTTCAGCATCTCGTCGGCCTCGTCCAGGATGACCGTGCGCACCTCGTCCAGCGCCAGGGTGCCCCGCGCCAGGTGGTCCAGCAGTCTTCCCGGCGTGCCGGCCACGACCTGGACGCCTCGCGCCAGGGCTCGGAGCTGGGGCTCGTACGGCTGGCCGCCGTAGATGGGGGTACTCACCAGCGGGCGGTACCTGCCCAGCTCACGCAGCGCTTCGGCGATCTGGATGGCGAGCTCGCGAGTTGGCACCACGACCAGCGCCTGCGGCCGCGGGTTCCGCTCCGCCAGCCGGTCGACGATGGGCAGGCCGTACGCCGCGGTCTTGCCGGTCCCGGTCGGGGCCTGCACGATGACGTCGCGGCCCTCGAGGAGGATGGGAATGGCCTGCTCCTGAACGGCCGTGGGGGTCTCGTACCCGAGGCTGTCGATGGCCCGCATGGCGGCCGGCCCCAGTCCCAGGTGGGCGAACCCGCTTCGGACCGGCTCGTGCTCGCCGGCGCTCGGGTTCGTGTCCCCGCCGCCGGCCGTGATCGCGTTCTCCATTGGACTCCTTGGCCTGGTGCCTGCTCTGGCCGTTCACCCTCCGGCCGGAGCCAAGCCGTGGCACCTCATGCCCTGGCACCAACGGAGACAAGAGCCCGACTGACACCCTCGGGCCCGCGCACATCTTACCGTCTGCCAGGGCACACCCATTCCGGACTCCTGTACAAGTAGGCGGATGACTGACGAAGAGCTGGAGCGCCGGGTCCTCGGCCTGCGCGCACAGGGACGCTCGCCCAAGGAGATCGCCCAGGCGCTCGGCGTGCGACCCGCGACGGTGGCGGCGCTCATCCGCACCATCGCGGGCAGGGACGCGGTCGCCGCCCCCGAGGCGGCGGTCGTGGGGTGTTGGGTGAGCCCGGGATGGAGAGAGGGGCTCACCGTCGACGGCCATCCCGACTGGCCGGACGGCGAGGAAGCGACTCCCAGCGCTGCCGGGCTCGTCTCGGTGCTCGTCGCCCGCGCGCATCGCTACGGGAAGGTCACCGTCTGCGGCTACCTGGTCGACGCGTACTGCCTGGGCGTGAAGGACGTCCTCGGACCACGCGCCATCGCCGGGCGCGAGCTCACCGGGTTCGTCGAACGCTATTTCCAGGCGTATCAATCGCCGCCGCTGCCGGCGCCGATCGACCTGGCGCGACACCTGGCCTGGGGCGCCGTCGAGTACGCGCGCGGACTCGGCTTCGAGCCGGCGCAGAGCTTCGACGCGGCCGCCGCCGGTCATCTCGGACCGCTGACGGAGACGAGCGCCATCCGTTTCGGGCGAAACGGCAAGCCGCTGTTCGTCCAGGGGCCTGACGACGACGCGGCGAGGATCCTGCGGACGCTGGAGAGCACTGCCGGCAGCGGCAACTTCGACGTCGTCGTGGGGCCCGCTCGGGAGTCACGGCCGGGCGCGGCTCCGGCGACTCGTCTCGGGCGGACCGCCGGCGGTATGCGGGCGCCCGGCGACGTGGTCCAGGAGGGGAGGCAGTGGCGGACGAGGAACAGGTGATTGGATGAGTGCTTCCAAGGACGTGCTGCCCTGGCGAAAGGCGGTGAACGTTCGGGCGGGCGACTTTCTGAATGAGTTGCAGCACGGAGGCACGGAGGACACGGAGACGCACGAAGGAATAGGGGGTCCGGGGATCGGCTGGAGCGCTGAGGCTGACCTCGAAGCCCTCCGTGCGTCTCCGTGCTCTCCGTGACTCCGTGCTTCAGACCAATTCGGAATCAGCCGTCTAGCTCATCAGGTCGCGCAGCACCTTCGTCAGCACCCCGCCGTGGCGCAGGTAGTCGACCTCCGTCTCGTTGAG
>DASYBH010000207.1:0-5716 GCA_036500885.1 Candidatus Dormiibacterota bacterium | reverse complement strand
CGCACTGGCAGGCCTTGGGGTCGGCGACCCGCACCCCGGGCACCTCGAAGCGCAGCTCCGCGTCGAACCTCGCGTACTCCTCCCGAATGGCGAGCGCGGACAGGGAGATGAAGCCGAGGCCGCGCCACTCGAAGTGCGGCCGGAGCCTGAAGGTCCGGCGGAGCACCTCCAGCGCCCTCGGGTTGCCGTCGTCCCGAACGACGCGGCTGTACTGGTTCTCGACCTCGCAGCGGCCCTCGTTGACCTGCTCGACGACCATGTGAACGCCCTGCAGGATGTCGAGCGGCTCGAAGCCGACCACCACGACGGGCTTGCCGTAGCGGCGCGACACGAACTCGTACGGGCGGATCCCCACCACCGTGCTCACGTGCCCCGGGCCGAGGAAGCCGTCCAGCCGGAGGTCGGGTGAGTCCAGGATCGCCTTCATGGGCGGGACGATCGTCACGTGGTTGCAGAAGACCGAGAAGTTGGCCACGTCCTCCCTCGCCGCCCGCAGGATGGTGAGCGCCGTGGACGGCGCCGTGGTCTCGAAGCCGATGGCGTAGAAGACGACCTCGCGATCCGGGTTCTGACGCGCGATCCGCAGCGCGTCGAGCGGCGAGTAGACCATCCGCACGTCCGCGCCCTGCGCCCTGGCGTCGAGCAGCGAGCCGGAGCCGCCTGGCACGCGCATCATGTCGCCGAAGCAGGTGAAGATGACCCCGGGCGTCCTCGCGACGGCGAGCCCGTCGTCGACGCGGCCCATGGGGATGACGCACACCGGGCAGCCGGGGCCGTGCACGAGCTCGACGTTGGGCGGCAGCAGGTCCTCGATGCCGAACTTGTAGATCGTGTGCGTGTGGCCGCCGCAGACCTCCATGATCTTCCAGTCGCGGCCCTCCGACGCGGCAGCGATGCGTCTGGCCAGCGCGGCGGCCGTCCCCTGGTCTCGGAACTCGTCGACGAACTTCATGCTCCGGCCTCCTGCAGCCCGCGCACCAGCGCGTGGTAGATGGTCGCCTGCGCCTCCTGGATGCGCGGGATGTAGGTGCTGTCGGTGACCAGCACCTGGTCGATCGCCTCGTCGCCCGCCATGTCGCCGCCGCCGTAGCCGGCCAGCGCGATCGTCGCCAGCCCCTGGCTCCTCGCCTGGCGGAGCGCCCTCAGCACGTTGCCGGAGCGCCCGCTGGTCGATATGCCGATGGCCACGTCGCCCGCCCGCCCGAGCGGGATCACCTGGCGAGCGAAGACCTCGTCGAAGCCGATGTCGTTGCCGACCGCCGTGATCACCGCGGGCTCCCCCGCGAGGTCGACCGCCGGCACGCCGATCGCGAGCAGGTCGGCGGCCAGGTCGGCGGCGTCGGTCGCGCTGCCGCCGTTGCCGAAGGCGAGCACCTGCGCTCCGCCGGCCACACGCTCCACCAGCAGCGCGAGGGCGCGCTCCACCTGGTCGAGGTCCATGGCGCGCCGCAGCCGGGCGACCTCCTCCCACTTCATGCGCACCGAGGCGGCCACGTCGGCCAGCACTCCGGGCACGTCGACGGCCTCGTTGGTCAGAAACGGGTAGAACTCCCGTGAGAACGCCTCGATCGGCCTCACCCGCTCCAGCGCCACGCCGCCGTGGACGAGGACGAGCTCCCCGGGAGCGACGGGTTCGACCAGGCTGAGGTCGGCCTCCTCCTCGCCCTGGGCGGTGCGGACCAGCCCGGCCGGTCCACCCACGCGCACGACCGCGGCCGGGAGCGCGACGTCGCCGCAGGTCACGCAGACCTCGCCGGCGCAGCCCGGCGCCAGCAGCCCCTCGTGCTCGAAGAACACGTGGACCAGCTCCCAGAGCTCGTGGCAGGCGGTCTCCAGCACCTCCTGGGCCACGAGGGGGTCACCCGTCTCCACCTCGAGGACCGCTCCCTCCACGACCAGGCGGGCGCCGTCCAGCTCCATGCGGACGTCCTCCGGCCGGCCGATCACGCCGAGCTGCGCCCGCTCCCGGACGGCGAGCGCGGGGAGGGCGCGCTTGCCCGGCAGCACCGGGTGGATGAACTCCACCGCGTTGTGCTGCGCGTCGCTGAAGGCGGCGCCCGCCGGCGCCCAGATGAGGAGCCGGCCGCCGGCGTGGAAGCGGCGCGCCATGCCCCAGCACGCGCTGGCCAGCTCCGGCGCGCGGGCCGCGAAGAACCGCTCACCGGTGGCCAGCACCTCGCCGTAGTGGCGGCGGACCGCGCTCGCTACCCGCACGCCGCCACCCACGCCTGTCCCAGCGAGAGGCCGCCGTCGTTCGCGGGGACGCGCTCGTTCGCATACGGGACCAGGCCCTGCGCGCGCAGGCCGTCGATGCAGGATTCCAGCAGCCGCCGGTTCTGGAAGCACCCGCCGGACAGCGCCACGACCTCCGTGCCCGCCTCTGCGCAGGCCTGGACGCAGGCGAGCACCACGGCGCGCGCCAGCGAGTTGTGGAACACGGCCGCCAGCGTCGCGGCCGGCTCGCCGCGGTCGCGCCTCTCCCGAAGGACGTCGAAGAGGCGCCGGTTCTCGTGCAGCGCCGCCTCGACCAGGCCGTGCTCGGCCGGGTCGGCCGCGGCCTCCAGCCGGGCAGCGGCCTCGCCCTCGTAGGAGGAGACCTGGCAGACCCCGAGCAGGCTCGCGACCGCGTCGAAGAGCCGCCCGGCGGAGGTGGTGAGCGGGGCGATCCCGCTCAGCGCCAGCCGCCTCACCAGCGCGAACCTGCGCGCATCGACGCCGGCGGGAGGCTCCGGGAGACCGTATGCCGCCGCCATCCGCCAGCCCTCACGGGCGCAGGCGTCGCCGCCGGGGAGCGGCACGGGCGCGAGGTGGGCCACCCGCTCGAACCCGGCGCCATCGCAGACGAGCACCTCCCCTCCCCAGGCGGCGCCGTCGAGCCCGAGCCCCACGCCGTCCATCGCGACACCGGCGACGGGACCGCGCAGCCCGTGCTCGGCGATGACGCTCGCGATGTGCGCGTGGTGGTGCTGCACCAGCAGCGGATCGCCGATGCGCTCGGCGATCCGGGTGGACGCGTAGTCGGGATGGACGTCGCACGCCACGCGGCGCGGCTCGACGCCGAAGAGGCGGAGGTAGGTCCGCAGGCCCTCCTCGAAGCTCCGCACGGTCAGCGGGTCGTCGAGGTCGCCCACGTGGGGACCGACGAACGCGCGACCGTCGCGGGCCACGGTGAAGGCCGCCTTCAGGTGCGCGCCGGTGGCCACCAGGTGTGGCGCGGCCGGGAACGGCAGCGGCTCCGGAGCGAGGCCCCGCGCGCGGCGGACGACGCGGAGCCGGCCGGCCGCCACGCGGACGACGGAGTCGTCGTACCGGGCGGCGATCGGCCGATCGTGCGCGAGGAACACGTCGGCGACGCCCGCCAGGCGCTGACGCGCCTCCTCGTCATCGCCGCAGATCGGCTCCTCGCTCAGGTTGCCGCTGGTCATCACGAGGGGCCCGCCGAAGTCGTGCAGGAGGAGGTGGTGCAGCGGCGTGTACGGCAGCATCACGCCCAGCTCCCCGAGCCCCGGCGCTATGCGGCCGGCGAGGCCGCCTCGATAGCGGAGCAGGACGATCGGACGGGCGGCGCTCTCCAGCGCGGCCCGCTCCTGGGGAGACACCTCGCAGAAGCGCTCCGGGTCGGCCAGCATGACCGCGAACGGCTTCGACGGCCGGCGCTTGCGCGCCCGCAGCCGCTCCACGGCCTCCTCGTCGCGCGCGTCGCAGGCCAGCTGGTAGCCGCCCAGGCCCTTCACGGCCACCACCAGCCCGCTCCGCAGCGCATCCACGGCCCGCTCCAGGGGCAGGGCGAGCCGCGGCCCGCAGTCCCAGCAGGTGATGGGCTGCGCGTGGAACCGGCGCTGGGTCGGGTCCTCGTACTCGCTCCGGCAGGCCGCGCACATGGCGAAGCCGGCCATCGTCGTGTTGGGCCGGTCGTACGGCAGGTCGACGATCACGGTGAAGCGCGGCCCGCAGTCGGTGCAGTTGATGAACGGGTGGCGGAAGCGCCGGTCCGCGGGATCGAACAGCTCGCGCAGGCACTCGGCGCAGGTGGCGCTGTCGGGCGCCACGGACCGGACCTCGCCGGATCCCGGCCCGCTCTCCAGGATCCGAAACCCGCGCTCGCCGCGGGGCGGCACCCGCGCCTCGTCCACGCTCTCGATCCGCGCCAGTGGCGGCGCCTCCGCACGGAGGTCGGTGACGAAGCGCCGCAGCCGGCCGTCGTCGCCCTCGACCTCCAGCTCGACCGTCGCCGTCGAGTTGCGGACCCAGCCCGCCAGCCGGTGCCGGCGGGCGAGCCGGTACACGAAGGGCCGGAAACCGACCCCCTGGACCGTGCCCCGGACCGTGACCGCCAGCCGCTCTCTCATGCGCGTTCTGGCCCGATCGAGGCCCAATTCGGAATCATTCGTCTCAGGTGATGCTGGACGTTTCCAGCTGGTGGACCTCGTCGAGGTAGGCCTGGCCCAGCTCCTCCAGGGCCCGCTGGGTCTCCATCGCCTCCCGCTCGTCGATCCTGCTGAGGGCGAAGCCGACGTGGATCAGCACGTAGTCGCCCGGCCGGGGGCGCTCCTCACCCTGGAGGAGCGCGATGTTCACGTTGCGGCGCACGCCGGCGACCTCGACTCTGGCGATGTCCCCGGCGTCGTCGACCATCTCGATCAGCCTGCCGGGAATCGCGAGACACACCGGTCACATGCTCCTGATGCGCAGATAGCGCCAGATGTCGCGCGCATTGGCCGCGACCACGGCCGCCATGCCCACCGCCATGACAACGATCAGCGCCTTGCCGGCATTCATCATCTCGACTCCTCCCGGAGTGTCTGGGCCAACGGGTCATCGTGCCGGTGCGGGGCGACGTCGCCCAGCGCCGGGTTCCGGATCACCCGTCCGCCCGCCAGCTCGATCTCCTCGATCACGACCTCGTCGCCGGGCGTCTCTGTCAGCTCGACGACCGCCTCCGAGGCGGCGGTGTCCCGGGCGAGCACGCTCCAGTGCAGCTCGAAGCTGCCCGGCTGGATGTGCTGGAGGCGCCCGATCCGCACGCGGGCCCGCTCGACCGTCTCGTCGCCCGCGACATCCAGCACCACCGCCAGCACACCCTCCACGAGCCCCGCCTCGTGCATCTCACGTCACCTCCAGCGGTGCGACCGCCAGGAGGTCGGGGACGAGGCGCTCGACGATGCGGACCGCCTCGCCGACCGCGCCGTCCACGACCTGACTGAGCCCCATCCGGCCCTCGTTCTCGGGCCCCAGGCTCTCCGGCTCGCAGCCCACGACGAGCACGCGCGGCGGCCGGCCGCCGAGATGGCGGACGAGCCGGAGCACCTCCGTCGGGGTCATCCCGTGGCTGTCGAAGGCGTACGCCTCGCCGAGATCCACCGCGTACGCGCCCCCCAGGCCACCGCTGCGCTGCGTCGGTGGATCTCGGCGCTCCCGTTCGTCGAGGTCCGCCTCCAGGACGGAGACGGTGCCCGGCGGCCTGCCCAGCGGCAGGGCGTCCACCAGCACGGCCGCGTCGTAGCCGTCCATCAGCGAATAGGCGAGGTCGAAGCCGCGAATGCCGAAGTCCGCGACCTCCACCCCATCCGGCTGCTGGCGCTTCGCCAGCTCCGCCACGACCTCGACGCCGAAGCCGTCGTCACCGAGGAAGACGTTGCCGATGCCGGCCACGAGCACGCGCCTGCCGGTCACGGCGCCGGCTCCAGCTCGTGCGGCTTGAAGAAGAAGCGGTGGC
>DASYBH010000206.1:0-2732 GCA_036500885.1 Candidatus Dormiibacterota bacterium | reverse complement strand
GAGCGCGCGATGTCGCTGCTGCGAAGAGACCGACCGCACCGTGACCGACATCTGCCTCGACGTCGGCTTCAGCAGCCTGGGCACGTTCACCCGGACGTTCGGCGACATCGTGGGCGAGACGCCGACGGCCTATCGCGGGCGCGCCGAGGCCAGGGCCGTCCCGACGTGCTTCACCATGGCCTGGACCCGCCCGCGGCTATAGCAGTTTTGGAGAAGCCGGGCGGCGGGGGTGCTCCCTAGGGTTGGTCGCATGCTGAACTCAATCTCGATCTCACACGTCTTCGTCCTGGACCAGGACCAGGCCCTCGACTTCTACGTCGGCAAGCTGGGCCTGGAGGTGGCGAACGACATCGATCTCGGCTTCATGCGCTGGCTCACCGTCGCCGTCCCGGGCCATCCGGAGCGCGCGATCCTGCTGGAGAGGCCCGGGCCGCCGGCGATGGACGAGGCGGCGACGGCACAGGTGCGCGAGCTGCTGACGAAGGGCGCCATGGGCTTCTCCGTCGGCTTCACCACCGATGACTGCCGGAAGACGTACGAGACGCTGGTGGCCAGGGGCGTCGAGATCAGCCAGGAGCCGACCGAGCACGTCTACGGCACCGACATCGGGGTGCGCGACCCGTTCGGCAACCACATCCGGATCGTGCAGCCAGCCCCGACGCCGGCGCAGAGCCCCACGTCGACGCGGGTCTGACCCAGGGGAGTCGACGCTCTCCTCTCGGCGGGGAGAGCGTCGACAGCCCGCTCCCGGTTCTGCCGCTCACGCCCCGGAGGGGCCGGGAGCGGGCGCACCGGCCGCCTCGCGCAGCGCGACCACCTCGCGCATCGCCCTGAGCTCGATGCCGGCGCCCGTGAGCCTCTCCCGCAGGCCCCTGATGAAGTCCAGCGCGTCGGGGTTGTCGCCGTGGACGCAGAGCGTGTCGACGCGAAGCTCGACCACGGTGCCGTCCATCGCCACGACGGTGCCCTCGGCGACCATGCGGAGCGCCTGCTCGATCGCGCGCTCCGGGTCGTGCAGCAGCGCGCCCTCCAGCCGGCGCGAGGCCAGCGTCCCGTCGGCGTTGTACGCGCGATCGATGAAGCCCTCGTACGCGATGGTCAGGCCCGCCTCGAGCGCGGCCTGCTCCATCCGGGAGCCGGACTGGCACACGATCAGCAGGTCGGGCCGGAACGAGGCGATCCCGGCGGCGATGCCCTTCGCCACCTCGGCGCTCCTGGCCGCGTGGTTGTAGAGCGCTCCGTGCGCCTTCACGTGGCGCAGCTCGGTTCCGTTGCGCCGGCAGAAGGCGGCAAGCGCGCCGAGCTGGTAGACCATGTCGGTCTCCGCCTCGCGTCCGGTGACCTCCATGACGCGCCGGCCGAAGCCGACCAGGTCGGGGAACCCGGGATGGGCGCCGATCTGCACGCCGGCGTCGCGGCAGAGACGCACTGTCTCGTCCATGACGCGCGGGTCGCCGGCGTGGAACCCGCACGCGAGATGCGCCGAATTGAGCAGCGGGATCAGCACCGGGTCCTGGCCCAGGGGGTGGTTGCCGAAGCTCTCGCCCAGGTCGGCGTTCAGGTCGACGACTGACACCGCAGTTCTCCTTTGATCAGAGAGGCCACTCGAGCTCCGCTCAGTCGCCCTGGGCGCCGGTGACCCGGATCAGGCCCTCCTGGACCACCGAGGCGACCAGCCGGCCGTCGCGGCGGAAGATCCTTCCCTGCGCCAGACCCCGGGCCCCGGCTGCGGCCGGCGATTCCTGCGCGTAGAGCAGCCAGTCGTCGGCCCGGAACGGCACGTGGAACCACATCGCGTGGTCCAGGCTGGCCGCGGAGAGGCCGGGCGCGTCCCAGGTGAGCCCGTGCGCCATGAGGACGGAGTCCAGCAGCGTCATGTCGCTGACGTACGCGGCGGCGCAGACGTGGAGGAGCGGGTCGTCGTCCGGCAGCGCTTCCCGCACCCGCAGCCAGACCATGCCGCGCGGCTCCCGCGGGAGGCGGCCGCCTCTGGCCCGGGCGCGGTCCTCGTCGTAGCGGATCTCGACCGCGCGCAGCCCGACCGACCGCTCCGGCAGGCCCTCCGGGTCGGGCGCCTCCGGCATCGGGGCGTGGTGCTCCGGGCCGGCCTCGGGCACGTGGAACGAGGCGGACAGCGTGAAGATGGCGCGTCCGTGCTGGATGGCGGTCACGCGGCGCGTGCTGAACGACCGGCCGTCCCTGGTGCGGTCGACGGTGTACACGATCGGCACCTCGGGGTCGCCCGGCCTGATGAAGTACGCGTGCAGCGAGTGGACGGCGCGCTCCGCCGGGACCGTCCGCCCAGCCGCGACCAGCGCCTGGCCGGCGACCTGCCCGCCGAAGACCCGCTGCGGGCCCCGCTCCGGGCTCTGCCCGCGAAAGATGTCGAACTCGATCCGCTCCAGGTCGAGGATGTCGACCAGCATCTCGGGTCTGCTTGTCAGAGAGGCCTCCGCTCGTGGGTCGATGGGATGCGTCGCGACCCGTTCAGTATGAGGTTCGATGGGACCCGAGTGAGGTCAGCCGGTCAGCAGCACCGCCAGCAACCCGCGTCAGTCACGGACGCGGATGCCTCCGAAGGGCGAGCCCAGGACCACGCAGCCGTCCGCCGTGATCGCGATCGCGTCCTCCACCTTCACGCTGCCGGTGTCGGGGTGGACGAACTCCGCCTCGACGGACAGGACGTTGCCCGCCTCCAGCCTCCGCCCCGGCTCGCCGAAGTCGGGCTGCTC
>DASYBH010000205.1:0-17580 GCA_036500885.1 Candidatus Dormiibacterota bacterium | reverse complement strand
CCGCCGACGAGGATCTTGAAGAACGTGTCTCGCGCCGATCCCGACAGGGCGGTGCCGTTGTCGACCGCGGCGTAGAGACGGGCGGCGTCGGCCAGGGTGAGCTCGTTGCGCACCCCGCCCTGGAAGCCGCAGCCGATGAAGGGCTGGCTCAGGTGGGTGCTCGACATGCCCAGCCCGTTCGCCATCGCCTGCACGGGACCCAGGCCCCAGTGAATCGCGAAGGCACGGGTGAAGACGTTGTTGGAGGCCTGCATCATCTGGGTGAGCGCATCTCCGATCGTTGTCATCTGCTGGTTTGCCTGCGTCTCCGAGCTGCTGCTCGGGCAGCCGGCGGTGGTCGGCGGGTAGTAGGCGATCAGGTCGCTCAGCGAGACGTTCTGCTGGAGCGTGTACAGCAGGTAGAGGACCTTGATCGAGCTCGCCGGCTCGAAGCGGAAGTCCGGGTTGTCAGCGACGATCGGGCTCGAGCCGGGAGCCGAGCTGATGAAGTAGGCTCCGTGGAAGCCACCGGCCCACCCGTTGCTCTCCGCGTAGTTGTGCACGGCGGCGCTGGCCGGGTCGATGGGGTCCTGGGACAGGTTGCTGTCGTCCAGCTCCACGATCGCGTACCGCCGCACCCCGGCCTCGATGTAGCTCGACACGTCGATCAGCCGGGTGCCGTGCTTGATCAGGTTGTTCGTGACGGTGGCGGCGTCGAGGCCGAACCACCACCACCAGTACTCGCCCTCGCTGGCGACCAGGATCGCGTCCCAGCCTCCCAGAGGGTCGGGCGCCAGCGCGGTCACCCGCATGCCGTCCTTGTTGACGTGATCGCTGATGAAGGCGATGGACTGACCGAACCACCACTCGGAGCTCTTGAAGTCGATCCCGGTGTTGGAGATCATGATCACGGCGAAGACCCGGTTTCCGCCGTCCACATACGGGCGCAGCGCGACCAGCCGGGCGTTGTTCCTGGCGAGCAGGTTCGTGACGGTGGTGCCGTCGACGCCGAAGAACCACCACCAGCCTCTTGCCTGGGCCCCTGTGTTGGGCACCATGACGACCGCGAACCGCAGACCGTCACGGGTGAAGTACGGGTCGATGCTGATCAGGCGCCGGCCCTGTACCAGGGTCCCGACGGTACTGGCGTCGACGCCGAAGTACCACCACCAGGCGCTGCTGTACGCGCCCGTGTTCTGGACCATCGACACGGTGAAGGTCGGGACATTCGGGTCCTCGACGCGGATCTGCGTGAGCCGCGCCTGGTTCTGCGTGAGCAGCGAGCTCACCTGGGCGGAGGTCACGCCGGTGTACCACCAGCGGGCGACGGCGATGGTCGTCGCCTGGTCGTTGGTGGTCGGGAAGGCGTCGGTGGCGGCCGCCGGCAGCGCGGAGACGATGAGCGCCGTGAGGACCACGGCGCAGACGATCAGCAGTCGGGGGCCACGGGCCCCCACGAGTCTCAGGTGGGACACAGTCATGCTCCTCGAGCTCACAGACCAACGGTGACGGGAGTCAACGATGGGGTGGAGCTCGAGACAGTGCCTCGTCGACGATTCGTCGACAGCTGTCGGCCGGTCGCGGGGCCGGGGCCGAGGAAGTCGATGAGAAGTCGATGAGCTCACGGCACCTCGCGAGGGCGCATGCTTCGCGCCTGCCGGGGGAACCCAACCAGATTCACCGCGATCGATGCCGCGCAGGCGGGGTCCGGTTCAGGAGAAAGCTATGTCTCGAAGGTCGCTCTTCGTTCGATGTGCCGTGTGGTGCGGCGTGGCGGTCGCCGTGCTCGTCGGCCTGCGGGCCGTGTCGAACGCTCCAGCCCCGCCGTCAGCCTCGATCGCCGCGATGGCCGCCCTCGGGCCGGCAGCCACGAGCCCGTCGCCGGCGGTCACCCCCACGCCGTGTGCGATCCCGTGCACGACACCCCCCATCATCCAGATCGTGGGCTGCGACTGGTGCGGGCTGGCCTTCAGGCCCAGCGAGGCTCAGGTCTACGGGTCGAGCGGCTACGCCTACACCCTCGTCAACCAGACCGCGGTGGACGTGACGATCGCCGACATGAGAGGTACCCCGGTGGCCGTCATCCGGGCGGGCGCCTCCGTGGACCTCCGCGCGCCCGGTCCGGGGACCTACCAGCTGACGGTGATCTCACCCCGCTCCGCCACGCCGCCGACCCTGACGATCGTTGCCAGCGCGAGCTGACCTCGGCGCGGTCCGACTCAGTGCCCGAGGCGGGCACCTGGGGCCGTGAGCCGCCGGCGGATCTCGTCCGCATCCGGGATCTGGAGGGCCTCGCCGATCGCGAGGCCCTCCTGCCAGGCCTCCCGCGCCTCCCTGTCACGGCCGACCGCCTGGAACACGTCGCCGAGGTCCCTGAGCACCACTGCCTGGCCCCGGCGGTTGCCGAGCTCACCGAACAGCAGGAGGGCCTCGCGAAGGCAGTCGAGAGCCTGTTCGTGCCGTCCCATCTGCGTATAGGCGACGCCCAGGTCGTGCAGGCTGTTGGCCTGCCCGCGGTGGTCGAACGCCCGAAAGATGCTCAGGCTGCGCCGCAGGCAGGAGACAGCCTCCTCGAGCCGGCCGAGGTGACGTGAGACGATGCCCAGGTTCGTCAGGGCGGCGGCTTCGGACAGGCGGTCGCCGAGCTCGCGGGAGATGGCGAGGCACTCGCGCAGGTACTCGGTCGCCTCCGGGTACTGTCCCAGCCGCCCGTGGATGGAGGCGAGGATCCTCAGGCTGTCGGCCTGGCCCGACCCGTTTCGGATCTCCCGGAAGAGGGCCAGGCTCTCCCGCAGGCTGGCCATCCCGTCTGTGTACTGGCCCTGCCAGGCCTGGCTCAGGCCGAGGTTCAGGAGGCTGACGGCCTGGCCCTGACGGTCACCGAGGCGCCGGAAGATCGCGAGGCTCTCCCGCAGGCAGGTGCTGCCCTCGCCGTACCGCCCCAGCCGGTTGTGCGCCATGCCGAGGTCGTTCAGGGCGGCGGCCTGGCCGGCCGGGTCACCGATGTGCCGGGCCACGTCGAGGGCGGCCTGGTTGACGTGTGCCTGGTCGTGCCAGTAGCTGCGCACCTCGAAGAAGCCGAAGAGGGCGGCGGCGAGCTGGCCGGTCAGCTCGACCGGCAGCGTCGGACTGTCGCTCAGCGCGTCGGCCGCGGCCTGCGCGCTGGTCGCCAGCAGGTTGGCCCGCTCGGCCTCCAGCCAGAGCAGCGCCTCCGGCGCGTCCTGGAACCCGCGCCCACCGACGGTCCATCGCGGGGCCGCGGTCGCCAGACGCCAGGCGCCAGAGGGCAGGAGCGCCGCGGCCTGCCAGGCGGTTCCGATGGCGAAACCGATCGCGCGGGTCAGCGCGGCGGCCTGGGCGGGCGCGGGGTGCCGGTCGAGGACGTGCGCTCGCGCGTACACGCGCAGGAGGTCGTGGAACCGGTACCGGCCCGGCCGGAGCGTCTCCAGCAGCTGCGCGTCGACCAGCCGTTCGAGCACGGCGTGCACGGCCGGCACCGGCCGGTCGAGCAGCCTGGCCGCCGTCTCGACGCCGAGGTCCGGCCCGTCGGCGAGGCCGAGCAGCCCGAATGCGGCCGCCGCCGCGCCGTCGACCTCGTCCGGGCTCTCCTGGAGGGCCTGAAGCGATACGTCGAAGCTCGCGCGCACGGTCACCTCACCGACCTGGAGCGCCTCCAGCCGGCGGGTGGCGTCCGCGAGCGCGCCCGCCAGGTCGCTGATGGACCACGCCGGCCGGGCCACCAGCCGGGCGCCGGCGATCCGGATGGCCAGCGGCAGCCGTCCGCACCAGTAGACCAGCTCGGACGCCGCCTCCGGCTCCGCCGCGCCGCGCTCCCGGCCCACGACGAGCCCGAGGAGTCGCAGCGCCTCTTGCGACGACAGGACGTCCAGGTGCAGCGACTGGACGCCCTCGAGGCTGGCGAGCATCTGCCGGCCGGTGACGAGCACCACGCAGGTCGGGCTGGCGGGCAGCAGGGGCCTCACCTGCTCGGCGCCGCGCGCGTCGTCCAGGAGCACGATCATCCGTCGCTCCGCGGCCAGCGACCGGAACCGGGCGGCGGCCTCCTCGACGTCGGCGGGAATCGCCGCCGGGTCCAGGCCGAGGGAGCGCAGCATGCGGCCGAGCGCGTCAACCGGCTCGAGCGGCAGCAGCCCCACCGTGGCGCCGCGGAGGTTGACGTAGAGCTGACCATCGGGAAACGCCCCCTCGTCGGCGAGCTGGTGGGCGACGTGGATGGCCAGCGCTGACTTGCCGGTGCCGGCCATACCGTCGATGGCGACGACCACCGGCAGCTCCTTCCCGGGCCCGCGAGGGTCGATCAGCTCCCTCAGCCAGGCCTGCTCGTCGGTGCGGCCCGTGAAGTCGGCGGGCGGCCGGGGCAGTTCACGCGGAACCGGCGTGGTCGGGGCGTCCGGGAGCAGCCCGAGCTCCCGTGCGCTCCGCTCGAAGAGGGCGCAGAGCTTCTCCCGGAAGTAGGGGACCGGCTGCTGCGCGCCGACCTCCCACCGGCTGATCGTGATGTTCGACACGCCGAGCGCCCTGGCGACGTCGGCCTGCGTCCAGTGGCGCTCCTCGCGGGCCCGTCGCAGTCGATCGTTGCGCGCGGGCGCCTGGTCGCTCGACCCACCCGCCTTCCGCCCGCCGATGGCTCCTATTCCTCTCCCAGCGCTTCCTGCTGGCTCCAACCGGGCCAGCCTGCGGCCATCCTACTTCAGATTGGCCGGGTCAGCTCTCCAGGAGGAGGACCGGGGTGGCACGCGCCCGGGTCGCCGAGCCGGGTCACCCCGGCACGCGGGGCGCCCGCCGTGCATGCCGTCCAGGTCGGCGAGGTGGTCCACCTGACCGGTGTCCGCCGTCGACTCCACAGTCTCGGCCTCCAGCTCGTTGGACGCGCCGGCATCCACGGCCTGCGCCATGACGCATTCACTCCCAGCCGATCGTAACCAACCGCACCAGCCTGTTATGCCGATTGATCTTCCAGAGCCGATGCATATATAGTTACGATCGGTCTGTAGGCGCGGCGGCTGGGAGGAACGCGGATGGATGTCGTGCCCGCAGTAGCACCTGCCATTGGCCGGTCGCTGCGAGCCTCGCTGGCGCGCCTGTCGGCGCCGGCCACCACACGTTCGTCGAGGCACGCACCGGCGTGACGGCCGTGGCGGTGGACGGAGAGCTGGCGTCGCTCACCACCTCGGCCGAGGCGGGCTGCTCGGGCCTCGACCGCGGGGGCCACCGGCACGTCCGCCACGCCCCGCTGGGCCCCGCCCGGCAGGTCCGGGTGGCCCGGATGGCCGTGCGGGCGTGAGCGCCGCGAACCCGGCCCTGGACGCCTGCCTCGCCATCGTCGAGATGGGCCGGGGGCTGACCGTGGACGCCGTCGAGGCGTACGGCGTGGCCGGGGAGCGCACCCGCGTGACCTGCCGCGGGACGGACGAGGCCAGCCTGGCATCGGGGGCGACGGGCGGGGTGGCGGTGCGCGTGTGGCGGTCCGGCCGGGTCGCCCACCATGCCATGGAAGGCGTCGATGTCGCACCATGGCGAGCGGCCCTGCCGCGCCTGGCCGAGCTCGCGGTGCAGGGCGCCGCCGCGCCCCCGGCGGAGGCGCGGGCCGCGCTCCCCGCCCCGGTCGAGCTGGGCATCCACGACCCGTCGCACGCCGAGTGGGGCGACGAGCAACGCATCGACTGGGCGCTCACGGCGGCTCGCCTGGCGCGGGACGAGATGGCCGCCGCCGGCCTGGTGGACCTCGTCTACGAGGACGTGGGGGAGTCGGTGGGCATCGCCAGCTCGCTGGGCCACGCCGGCGGCTACGTGCGGACGCGCTACCAGGCGTGGGCCTGGGTCGAGACGGCCCGCGGCCACCTCCGCGGAGCCACGGCCAGCAGGCGATGGGCGAACCTGGAGCCGATCCGGCTGGAGGTGCGGCCGGCCCGCCCCGGCACCGTCGCGCCGGCCGCGCTGACGGACGGACCGCTGGACGTCCTCCTCCCGGGCTGGGTCGCGGCCCACGTCGCCAGGGACGCGGCCCGGCTGTTGAGCTGGGAGACGGCCAGGTCGCAGCCGCCGCTGGTGGAGGCGACCGGCCGGCGGGTCGCGCCGCCCGGCCTCTCGCTCGTGGACGACCCGCTGCTCGCCGGCGGGCTCGGCACGCGGCCATGGGACGACGAGGGACGGCCGGTGGAGCGCCAGGTCCTGGTGCGGGACGGCTTGCTGGCCGGGTTCCTGGGACGCCGCACGGAGGCCGGCGTGGCGTGGCGGCAGGACTACCGCCGGCTGCCGCGCGCGGGGGTCAGCAACCCGCACTTCTCGCCCGGGGCGGGCGCCGGTCCGCTCGGGCCGGCCGACCTGGGCCGGGGACTCCGCGTCGACTCGCTCCGCCGGCTGCCCGGGCTGAGCGGCGCCCGGCTGCACCTGGCGGTCGGCGGGACGTGGATCGAGGACGGGGCGGAGGCCGGCGCCACGCCGCCGGTGGCGCTGGCGATCGGGCTCCTCGCCTTCCTGGCCGGTGTGCGGCGGGTGGGCGGCGACCTGACGTTCCCCGCCTCGGCGGGCGGCGGCGGCTCGCCGTCGCTGGTGGTGAGCGGCTTCCGGGCCGAGCTGGAGATGGAGCCATGACGCGGATCAGGGTCACGCCCTACGCCGGCCTGGTGCTGGGCAACCTGGCCGGCCGCGCCGTCGACGGCATCTTCCTCGTCACGCTCAACTGGTCCGTCTACGTCGGGACCGGCTCGGTCGCGCTGCTGGCGGTGACCGTCCTGATCCAGGCGCTGCCGTTCCTGGTCCTGACGCTCCCGGCGGGCGTCGTGGCCGATCGCTGGCACCGCGGCCATCTGGTCGTCATCACGGCGGTCCTCCGCGGCATCGCTGGCAGCCTGCTGGCGATCGCCCTGCTCGCGCACAGGCCCGCCCTCGCGCTGGTCGTCGCCTTCGTATGGTCCACCGCGCGCGTCTTCTCCCAGCCGGCCAGGCAGGCGCTGATCCCGAGCCTGGTCGTCCCGGCGGACCTGCTCAAGGCGAACGCGCTGATCGCGGCCGTGGGCCAGTCGATCTGGCTGATCGCGGCCCTGCCTGGCGGCTGGCTGCTGGCCCACACCGGGGCCGGCGTGACCACCGGCATCATCACCGCGGGGTACCTGCTGGCCGCGCTCCTCATGGTCCCCTGCTGGGACGAGCGCGGCGGCGCGTCGAACAGCGCCGGCGAGCGGGGCGGGTTGGGGGCGCGCATCGCCCACCTGCGCAGGGCGGGCGGCGTCATCCTGCGCGACCAGTCGATGTCCGCGATGCTCGTCGTCTACGGCGTCGCGACGATGCTCGGCCGCGGCTTCCTCAACGTCGGCCTGCCCGTGCTGGCGGTGAGCGAGCATGCGGACAGCTCGTTCGTCGGCCTGCTGTACGGCGCCTCCGGGCTCGGGATGGGCATCGGCGGCCTGCTGCTGACGCGCCTGCGCTCGCAGCGATACGCGGTCCAGGTGATGGTCGGGTGGCTCGGCAACGGGATCGGTCTGATGGCCGTGCTGCTCGCCCCGGGCTCCGCCGGCGCGGCCCTGGCGCTGTTCGCCGTCGGGCTGGCGTGGGCGATCGTGGACGCGCCCGCGTCGTCCCTGCTGCACTCGCGGGTGCCGGCCGCGCTGCTCGGAGCGAGCTTCTCGCTGTGGTTCCTCGTCGTCTGGGTGGGCGAGAGCGCCGCCTCGCTGTTCGGCGTCGTGTTCACGCTGATCTCGCCGCCCGTCGCCTTCGGCGCCGCCGGCGCCGGCCTCGTCGCGGTCGCCGTCATCGGGCTCCTGTGGGTGGCCAGGCCGGTGGTGCTGCACGCCCAGCCAGGATCGTCGCGCGGAGGTGGGTCATGACCGGATGGGAGGCCTGGCGCCCGGAGGCCGCGCACCGGCTGTCCGCGGTCGCGCAGGGAGCGCGCTGATGGCGTCGAGACCGGTCCTGGCCGCCGAGGCAGACCTGGCCCGCGCCTGGCCCGTCGTGCTGCCGCCGATGCTGACATACCTGGCCGCCGCCGATTGGAGCGCGCCGGTCGATCCCGCCGCAGCGGCCAGGTGGCTGCTCGACGGCGGCCGCATCCCGTTCTACCGCGAGCCCGGGGGGACGCCCGTGATCGCCGTGCTGGAGCGGCATCCGCTCTCCGCCATGTGCCGCCTGCTCGTCCTGTCGCCGCGCGGCCCGGAGCTGGAGGGGGCCGGCGAGGTGCTCGGGGACCTGGTCCGCTTCGCGATCCGGGACCTGGGTCTGCGGCGGTGCGAGTGGCGCGTCCTGGCCGGGTGGCCGGTGGCCCGGGGCGCCGCGGCCGGCCTCGGCTTCCGGGAGGAGGGCCGGCTGCCGGAGGCGTGCTTCGTGGACGGCCGCCACGACGACGTGGTGCTGACCGGGCTGCTGGCGCCGGAGTGGCGCGCGTCGTGAGCGTCGAGCAGCAGCTCCGCATCCGCGCCTGCTCGGCCGGCGACGTCGAGGTGTTCGCCAGGTACCGCGCCGATCCCGTGAGCGCGACGCTGACGTTCGGCGCGGTCCGGACGCCGGAGACGGCCGAGGACGTGGCCAGGTTCGTCGAGACGGTCAACGCCTCCGGCCACCTGTGGATCTGGGCGGACGCGTCGGACCGGGCGGTCGGCTTCTCGGTCCTGCGGAGCATCGACCGGCTGAACCGCACACTGTGGACCGGCTCCGGCATCTTCGAGCCCGACCAGCGGGGCAGGGGCCTCGGCAGCCTGGGCCGGCGCCTGGTGCTGGACCTCGTGTTCAACGAGATGGACTACCGGCGCATCTACGGCGAGTTCGGCAGCTTCAACGAGGCGAGCCGGCGGTCGCATCTGAAGATGGGCGCGGAGATCGTCGGGGTCCGCCGGCAGGTGTACTTCTCGTCGGGCGTCTATCACGACGCGGTCGTCTACACCGTCGCGCGGGAGCGCTTCAACGCGCTGTTCCCGCCCGATCCCCGGCGCCATCTGGAGGTGCGGCGATGACGGCGGCCGGGTTGGCCAGCGCCGGAGCCGCCCCGCTGCTGCTGTCCGCCGGCGGCGACGTCCTGCTCACGTACGCGGGCGCGGAGGCGGCGTCCGACGAGCTGGCGGAGTCACTGCGCCCCGCGGCCCGCCCGGGAGACGTGGTCAGCTGCGTCCTCCCCAACGGCCCCGCGTTCGTCGTGACGCTCCTGGCGGTCCGGAAGCTGGGCGCGGTCCTCGCCCCGCTCGGCGTCAGGCTGCCGGAGGCCGAGCGGGGCCGGCTGCTGGAGCGCCTCCGGCCCACCGTCCTGGTCTCGAGGGGCGACGCGGGCGTGCCGCCGGCGGCGGCGGCGTCCGTGGCCTGGGAGGATCCGCCGCGGGTGGAGGTGGTACGCGCGCGCCGGCCCGCGGGGCCAGCCTCCGAGCTCTCTCCCACCGCCGGCGACGCGCTCGTCCTCTTCACCTCCGGCAGCACCGGGGCTCCCAAGGGGGTGCTGCTGACCGCGGCCGCGGTGGACGTGGGCAGCGGGTCGGTGGCGGCCCGGTGCGCGCTGTCGCCGGCGGACCGGACGGTGGCGCTGCTGCCGTGGACGCACGGTCACGGCCTCATCGGCGTGCTGCTCAGCACGATGAGGTCGGGCGGCTCGGTCGTGGTCGGACCCGCCGGGCCGGCGGCCGCGAACCTCGAGCTGGCGCTGGATGCGCCCGGCGTGACGTGGGTCTCGGTCGTGCCGCCCCAGCTCGCGGCGCTGTGCGAGCTGGCCCGTGACCGGCCCCCGCCGAGCTGGCGGTTCGTCCGCACCGCGTCGGCGCCGCTGTCAGCGGCCCTCGGGACGCGTGCCGAGGCCACGTTCGGCTGCCCGGTGGCCGAGGCGTACGGCATGACCGAGACCGCGCACGAGGCGGCCGCGAACGAGCCGGCGTTCACGGCGCGCCGGTTGGGCACCGTGGGCGTGCCCAGCGCGCTGCGGTTCCGCACCGGCGAGCCCGCCGGCGGCGGGCACCTGCTCGAGGTGTCGGGGCCCTCGCTGTTCCGGGGCTACCTGGACGACGGGGCGGCCACGGGTCGCGCGCTCGAGGGCGGCTGGTACCGGACGCAGGACATCGGCGCGATCGACCCCGACGGCCGCATCCGGCTGCTCGGCAGGCTCTCCGACCTGATCAACCGGATGGGCAACAAGGTGTCGCCGGTGGAGATCGAGGAGGCGCTCGCGCGGCACCCCGACGTTGTCGCGAGCCTGGCCACGCGCGTGCCGGACGAGCGGGTCGGCGAGGAGATCGGCGTGGTGGTGGTGCGCCGGCCCGATTCGGCCCTCTCGGCCGAAGACCTGGAACGTCACTGCCGCGCCCTCCTGGCGCCGTACAAGATCCCGCGCGTGGTCCGGTTCGTGGAGGACGTCCCACGGCTGGACAACGGCAAGCCGAGCCGCGCGCTGGCGATGCACCTGCTCCTCTCGGACGGCGGCTGACCTTCGTCTCCCTCCGGGGCGACGCCGAACCGGCTGAGCCGGCCGCCCGAGCGAGAGGCTCGTGCTGATCCGTCAGATCGCACCGGCGGGCCAGATCTGCACGTGCCGCTCGATCGCCGCCGCCGGGACCGCGCTGTCGCCCAGGCTCGCCACGGCCGCGGCGCCGAGCTCGTTGCCGGCGCGGAGCGCGTCCGCGATTCCCCCGCCGCGCAGCCGGCAGGAGAGGAAGCCGGCGTTGAACGCGTCGCCTGCGCCGACCGGGTCGACCACCTCCTGGACGGCGACCGCGGGGGCCCGCACGATCGCGCCGTCGACCAGGGCGGCGGCGCCAGCCTCCGCGGCCTTCAGCACCACGCTGCGCGCGCCCAGCGCCGCGGCCGCCCTCATCGCGGGCTCGCCGTCGGCGTCCAGGATCGCCAGCGAGTCCTCGCGGCTCATCAGCAGGAGATCGACCTGGCCCATCAGCGGCGCCAGCGTGCGGCGCGCCGTGGCGGGATCCCACAGCGGCCGCCGGTAGTTGAGATCCATCGCGACGAGCGCCCCCGCGGACCGCGCCAGCCCGATGGCGCGGTCCGCCGCCGAGGCGCAGGAGGAGCTCAGCGCCGGCGTGACGCCGCTCAACAGCAGGACGCGCGCGCCGGCGCACAGGTCCTCGTCCAGGTCCGCGTCCGACATCCGGCTGGCCGCCGAGCCCCTCCGGTAGTAGTGGACCCGACGCAGCCCGTCCGGCAGCCACTCCCGCAGATAGAGGCCGGTCGGGCCATCGGGATCGACGCGAACGCGCGTGACGTCGACGCCCTCCCGGGCGAGCGCGGCGACCACGCGGCGGCCGAACGGGTCGTCGCCGACCCGCGAGACGTACGACACGGAGTGCCCGAGACGGGCCAGCAGCACTGCCGTGTTCGCCTCGGCGCCGCCGACCGTCAGGGCGAGGGTGCCGGCCCTGTCGAGGCCCACCGGCTCGGTGGGGAGCAGGGCGACCAGGGGCTCGCCCAGCGTGACCACGTCCGGCACGGGCTCAGACCGACCCGGCCGCGCGTCGGGCCGCGGCCTCGATCGCGGCCCAGTCCGCGCGCTCGACCGCGCCTTCCGGGAACAGGCTCGAACCGATGCCGACCGCGACGGCGCCCGCCCGCAGGTACGCGGACGCGTTCTCGGCGGTGATCCCGCCCGTGGGGACGAAGCGCGCGCTCGGGAACGGCCCCGCCAGGTCCCGCAGGTGGTCGGGGCCGCCCAGGCGCGCCGGGAAGACCTTGACGAGCCGGGTGCCGGTATCCAGGGCCGCCGCCACCTCCGTCGCCGTGAACCCGCCGCAGATGCACGGCACGCCGGCGGCCAGCGAGCGCTCCACCACGCGCGGCCGCACGGCGGGCGTCACCACGAACTCCGCGCCCGCCGCGATCGCAGCGTCGGCATCGCCCGGCTCCAGCACGGTGCCGGCCCCGACCGTCAGCGCCCCCGCCAGCGCCTCGCGGACCCGGGAGATGGCGGCCAGCGCGTCCCGGCCGGTCAGCGTGTACTCGATCACGGAGATCCCGCCGGCGAGCAGCGCGCGTGCGAGCGGCAGGGGGTCGCCGTACGCGTCCGACCGCAGGACGGCAACCACACGAGCGGTCCGGAGCGTCTCGAGGAGGTCCACGGCCAAAGGCTAGGGCCACTGGACAACCAGGTCAACAGGTGATCTAATGACCTGGTCATTCGTTGAGACGCCGGAAGGACGGAGGGGAGAGTCGAGAGTGAGGCTTCGAGCGATCGGCAGGACCGCCGCGAGCGCGGCGCTGGCGCTGGCGGCGATCGCGCCGCAGGCGGTGGGTCACGTGGTCCACGCGGCGCAGGTGTGCACGGGCATCAACGCGCCCGGCGTGCTCAGCGCGACGCAGGACACGACCCTCGCGAACACGTTCATCAACTACGGGAACACCACCACGACCGGCTGGACGGGCGCCGACAGCACCTACTCCGCCGTCCTGCCGAACGGGATGGACGCGTGGACGTTCTCGGACACCTTCCTCCCGCCGGTCAACCCCAACGGCTCCCGGCCGAGCACGGCGCCGCTCATCAACAACTCGTTCGTGCTCATGCAGAACGGCCAGATCACGGCCACCGTCCAGGGCGGCACCTCCAGCAGTCCGCAGGCGCCCATGCCGCCCATCGGCGATCCGAACTCCGTCGGCGGCAAGTGGTTCTGGGCCCGGGACCCGCTGCTGAACGGCAGCACGCTCCAGGTCCCCTACGCCGAGTACCAGAGGACCGGGACCGGCCAGTGGGACTTCAAGTTCATCGCCAACGTGCTCGGGCTGTACTCCACGAGCACCCCCACCCAGGGCCTGAAGCACCCCTTCGAGACCGACTCGCTGCCGTCGAGCGCCGGCATCACCTGGAACGCCTCTGAGATGACGGTCGGCCAGTACACGTACATCTACGGCACCGAGGACCTGGGCGCGAGCAAGTACCTGCACATCGCCCGCGTGTCGGGGACCGACCTGCGCGGCGCCTGGCAGTTCTACGACGGGAACGGCGGCTGGCCGTCCACCGAGTCGTCGTCCGCGAGGCTCCTGACCGGCGTCAGCGACGAGTTCAGCGTGACGCTGCTCGACAACAACGTCTACCTGCTGCTCACGCACGACACGACCCAGGCGTTCAGCTCCCAGATCGAGGCGTACTTCTCCTGCTTCCCGAACGGCCCGTTCGTGGCCGAGACGCCGGTGTACCTGACGCCGATCACCAAACCGAACGGCGTGGCCTACAACAACTCGAACATCTACACGTACAACTCGCACGTGCACCCCGAGCTGGGCGCCCAGCAGAACGGCCGGGTCGTGCTCTCCTACAACATGAACAGCCTGAACAACCAGGACGTCCTGAACGACGTCACCATCTACCGGCCGCGCTTCCTGGACGTCCAGTTCGGCTGATGGCGAATCGACTGCGAGAGCCGCGCGCCGAGGACGAGAGCCGTCCGTCGGTATCGGACCACCTCACCAGGCGGCTGATGGACCTGGTCCGCCGCGACGGCCTGCAGCCCGGCGACCGGCTGCCGTCCGTGCAGTCGCTCGCGTCGCGGTTCGCGGTCGCCCAGCCCACCATGCGTGAGTCGCTGCGCAGGCTCCAGGCGGTCGGTCTGGTCGAGATCCGCCACGGGTCCGGCATCTACCTGCGCCGTGGCGCCCAGCGCATCGTCCTCTCGAACCCGGACCCGGGCCAGCTCTCGCGGCGGACGGTCCTCGACCTCCTCGACGCGCGGCTCCAGGTCGAGCCCGAGCTCGCCGCACGCGCCGCCCAGCGTGCCAGCGACGAGGACATCGCCACGCTGCGCACCACGCTCACGGCTGCGGGAGCGCACCTGAGCGGCGACGACGACGCGCTGCACCGTCTCAACATGGACTTCCATCGCCACGTGGCGAGGCTGGCCGGCAACACCGTGATGAGCCAGGTCATCGACTCGCTCGCGGACGTCTACGGGGCCGAGCAGCGTCTCGTCCTCAACCTGTACGGCGACCGCCGGCGGGACCACGAGGATCACCTGGCGATCCTCGACGCGCTCGCGGCGCGCGATCCCGCGCGCTCGCGGCAGCTGATGCAGTACCACCTGGAATCGGTTCGCGCCGTCCTGGAGGCCAGGCTCCCGGAGTAGCGGCCGAACACCCCTGCCCGACGAACGTGGGATTGGAGAGAGAAGAGGTATGCAGGACACCGTCACCGCGGCGGAGGCCCGGTCGAAGTACGACCGGGACGGCTACGCCGTCTTCCGCGGGGTCATCGACCCGGAGCTGGTCGAGGAGGGCCGCCGGCACGTGGACTGGCTGCTGCGCCGGCATCCCGACCTCCGGCCGGAGCAGCTCGCCACCGAACTCGTCGCCGGCGACCCCTTCTGGGTGCGCCTGGTCGGGGACGACCGGCTGCTCGATGTGGCCGCTCGCTTCATCGGGCCCGACATCGCGCTGTTCGCCTCGCACTACATCGCCAAGCCGCCGGCCACGGGGCAGGCCGTCCTGTGGCACCAGGACGCGGGCTTCTGGCCGCTCGAGCCCATGGAGGTGGCGTCGCTCTGGCTCGCGCTGGACGACGCGGACCCCGCCAACGGCTGCCTCCGCGTCATCCCGGGCACGCACCGCTGGGACCTGAAGCGGAACCGGCAGAGGAGCGACGTCGCCAACGTCCTGAACGCGGAGATCGACGTCGATCCGTCGATGATCGACGAGTCGGCGGCCGTCGACATCGTGCTGCGCGCCGGCGACGTCGAGGTGCACCACCCCAACATCGTCCACGGCTCCCACGCCAACCGGTCCGACCGGTGGCGGCGCGGGCTCACCATCCGCTACATCCCGACGTCGACGCGCATCGTCACGGACGCGCCGTGGCCGTCCGCGTTCCTGCTGCGCGGCAGCGCGGTGCCCGGCGTCAACGAGTATCGACCGCTCCCCCGCCACCGCCCGGGCGAGCACATGGCGTTCGCCGGGAGCGAGCGCTGGCGATGAAGGAGTCTGCCGTGCGACGTCAACTCGTCCCCCTCGCGCTCGCGGTCATGCTGGCGCTCGCGGCGTGCAGCGGCTCGTCCCCGAGCGCTAAGCCGTCGCAGCTCACGCTGTACAACGACAAGGGCGCCTGGACGCCGTTCTTCAACCAGGTGGGACAGCTCTCGCGGAAGGACCTGGGCCTGGGCCTGAAGCCGGTCGGCTACAGCGACGAGCCCACCTACCAGGCGACCATCACGGCGTCGTTCCGCACCAACGTGAAGCCGGACCTCTTCACCTGGAGCACGGGCGGCAGGCTCGGTGAGATCGTCGGCGCCGGCGGTGTCTCGGACACGAGCGCGCTGTGGCAGGACGGGATCAGGAACGGTGACCTCAGCGCCGCCCTCCAGTCCTACTACACGATCGGTGGCAAGCAGTACTGCGTGCCGCTGAACATCTCGTACTGGGTGATGTTCTACAACAAGCACGTGTTCGACCAGTACGGCCTGGCGCCGCCCACCACGTGGGCGGGCCTGGTCCAGCTCGCCGCGACGCTGAAGTCGCACGGCGTGACGCCGTTCTACCAGACCTCCGTCCTGTTCTCGTTCATCTGGTTCGAGCAGCTCGTCGCCGGCACCGACCCCCAGCTGTACGACGACCTGTCCACGGGCAGGGCGTCCTACACGGACGCCAGGGTCGTGGCGATCATGAAGCAGTGGAAGCAGCTCATCGACGCCGGCTACATGTCCGACCCGGGGTCGAAGATCGATCCCGCCGTGCAGCTGAAGAGCGGCCAGGTCGCGATGGCGTCATTCGGCACGTGGTTCAGCACCAGCATGACGCAGCAGCAGATGCGGCCGGGCGTCGACTACGGGTTCTTCGTGATCCCGAACGTGAGCCCGGCGCTGCCGAAGACGTCGATGGTGTTCGAGAGCGGGCCGCTGTGCGTCGAGAACCGCGCCGCGCATCTCGACTCGAGCATGCAGTTCCTCAAGTGGTGGCTCCAGACCCCGGCGCAGACCACCTGGGCCAACTCGCGCGGCGACGTGTCCGCGAACCCGAAGGTCAAGATCCCCGACCCGGCGGTGAACACGCTGAACGGTGACGCGGGCAGCGGTCGCTACCAGCTCATCAACCGCTACTTCGAGGCGGCGCCGCCTCCGGTGCTCAACGCGGCGCTGGACGCGTTCGGCGGGTTCATGGTCGACACCAACTCGTACCCGCAGGCGCTGAGCACGATCCAGAAGGCGGCCGACGACTATTGGGCGACACACAAGAGGTGACGGCCTCAGGCGTGACGGCGGCCGGACGGTGGCGGCGGTTCCGCGCCGCCACCGGCAGCCGGACCCGCCGGCCCGGGGCCGGCGTCTGGGCGCTTCCGGCGGTGGCGCTCGTGGCCGTGCTCCTCTACATGCCGTTCCTGTGGACCGTCTTCCTCAGCCTCACCCGATTCGACGGTCTCGGCACGCCTGCGTTCGTCGGATTGAAGAACTACGCGGACTTCCTCCACGACCCGGTCGCCCCGACGGCGCTCCGCAACACACTGCTCTGGGTCGCGGGCGCGCTGGTGCTGCCGGTCGGGCTCGGCCTGCTGGTGGCCGCGCTCACGTCCGACCTCCGGCACGGGACGCTGTACCGGCTGCCCTTCGTGCTCCCCTACGCCTTCTCTGGCGCGGGCGTCGCGGTCGTCTGGGGCTACATCTTCCAGCCGCACGGCGCCGCGAACGCGGTGCTGAGCCTGCTCGGGCTGCCGGGCGGCCACACCTCGCTCCTCCTGTACGGGCCGGGCAACACGATCGCCCTGATCCTGGCCAGCGCCTGGCAGCAGGTCGGGGTGAACTCGCTCCTGTTCGTCGTCGGCCTGCAGTCGCTGCCGCGAGAGCCGCTGGAGGCCGCCAGGCTCGACGGCGCCGGCGAGCTCCAGCTCTTCCGGTACGTCACGTGGCCGCTGCTGCGCCCGCTCGCGAGCGTGGTCATCGGGCTGGCGCTCGTCGCCAGCCTGAAGACATTCGACGTGGTGTGGGTCATGACGCAGGGCGGTCCCGGCAACTCGTCCGAGACGCTCGCCGTGACGATGTACAAGCAGACGTTCGTGGCGAACAGCTACGGCTACGGCTCGGCGATCGCCGTGCTGCTGACCGTCGTCACCGGGCTGGCCACGATCAGCTACCTGCGCTGGCAGGTGAGGTCGCGGTGACGGCGCGCGGCGTGCTCCGGCGGGGAGTGGTCCTGGCCCTCGGCGCGGTGTGGCTGGTGCCGCTCTACCTGCTCGTCGTCAACGCCGCCCGGCCGCCCAGCCAGGACGACCTGTCCGAGCTCTGGCGGCTGCCGGCCTCGTTCGGCCTGCTCGACAACCTCCAGGTCGCGTGGAGCCGGGCCGGGCTCGGGTCGAGCATCGCCAGCACGTTCCTCTACAGCCTGGTGGCGCCGGCCCTCGCGGTCGTTGTGGGGGCGTCTGCCGGGTTCGCGATCAGCGTGCTGCGGCTCCGGCACGGCTTCGCCTGGTTCGTGTTCGTGTTCGGCGGGACCATCTTCCCCGTCCAGATGCTGATGGCACCGCTGTTCATCGGCTACGGCTTCGCGAACCTGTACGACACGCGCCACGGCCTGGTGCTGATCTACACGGCCGTCAACGTCCCGTTCGCCGCGCTCGTGATGCGCAACTTCTTCACGAACGTGTCGCACTCGCTGTACGAGGCGGCGACGATCGACGGCGCGTCCACGTGGAGCGTC
>DASYBH010000204.1:0-10670 GCA_036500885.1 Candidatus Dormiibacterota bacterium | reverse complement strand
CTCGTCAATGGGTACGGCCCCGGCACGTTCGACTCGCAGCAGAACCGGTTCGTGGTCAGGGAGTCCGACGCGCACACCTGGCCCGAGGTATTCTTCCCGGGCTACGGCTGGATCCCGTTCGAGCCCACGCCGGACGGCGTGTACTTCCCGATCAAGCGCGGCGGCCCGGTGAGCCTGCCCTGCACGGGGGCCGACTGCTCAGGTACGAGCGGGTCCGCGCTCGACACTCCGGCCGCGGCGGCCACACCGCGGCCGCGGTCGGAGCCGCCTGCGGTCAGCGCGGCGCCGGGCCGGCGTGGACTGAGGCTGCCCTCGCTCCGGACCTGGACCGGTGCGGCCGCCCTGGTGCTGCTGGCGCTGGTGCTGCTGTTCATCGCCGTCTCGCGGTTCCTGCGGCCCCAGACCGTCGCCGGGGTCTGGGGCCGGGCGATGCTGCTGCTCCAGCTCGCGGGGCTCCCGCCGCGGATCGGCGAGACGCCGATAGAGTTCGGGGACCGGGTGGCCGGCGAGTTCCCGGAGGCGGCCGTGGGCATGCGACAGCTCGCAGGCGACTACGCGGTCGCCGCCTACGCGCCGCTCCAGCTGGCGGAGCTGAGCAGGCCGGCGGTGCTGGCCGACTGGGACTCGCTCAGGCCGCTGCTGCTGCGTCGCGTCGCAGCCCGGATGCCGCTGCTGCGCAGGCAGATGGCGTAAACCAGCCGAGGGTCCTTGACGGCCCTGTCGCTGCGGACGTGATGGGACCCGGCGCGTTTGCGGACACAGGTTCCGCGCTCGTGATTCAGATCTCGAGCGACATGCCGTCGCGGGCGGCCTTGACCTCCACGCCCGTCCGCTGCGAGAGGTCCGCCGCGACCTCCCATGGATGGGCGCGCCAGACCTGCATGCCGAAGTGCGTGATGATCGCCAGGCGCGGCCGCGCGTCGCGGACGATCCGCTCCGCGTCGTCCAGTCCCAGGTGCGGCAGCTCGGGCCGGCTCGCGCTCAGCACCGTGTGGATCAGCATCACGTCCGCCTGGTGGTCCTCGGCGATGCCGTCGTAGTACTTGGAGTCCGTCACCCAGCCCAGCCGTGGACGGGACTCGTGGCCGAAGCGGAACCCGTACGTCTCGGCGCCGTGGACGTGCTGCTTCGTCGTCTCGAACGACAGCTCACCCAGCCGGTACCCCGTCCTCGGCTCCAGCCGGATGATCTCGTTCGGGAAACGGCGCAGGTAGCGCAGGACCACCGGGTCGTCGTCCAGCGCGTCGCTCGGGCAGTACAGCGTGCCCCGGGGCCGGAACCCGCCCTCGGTCATCGCCTCGATCATCACGTTGACGTCGCCGCAGTGATCGAGGTGCCGGTGGCTGAGCAGGATGCCGTCCAGGCGCGTCAGGTCGACCTTGCGCTTGGCGTACTGGACGACGGCTCCCGGCCCGGGGTCCATGGCCAGGCGGGTGGTCCCCTCCTCCAGGTACAGGCCGCCCGACGCGGCGAGCTGCTTCGCCACCATGAATCGCGCGCCGGCCGTGCCCATGAAGGTGAGCTTCAACGGGTTGGACCCACCTCCGCGACCCTGGCGGGCCGGACCGTCCTTCCGAGATGGCGCTGGTGCGGCTGCTCCACGCCAGCCAGGGTAGCGTTGTTCGTCCCTGTCGAACCGCAGGCGCGCGGCCGGCCCTTCTCCAGCGTGGAGGAGGCAGCCCTTATTCCTCCCGTCGTCCCCATGCGGTCGTGCACCGGCCTCCCATCGTAAGCTTCTTCGGACGGTGGCTCGCTGTCCCTACCTGGAGCAGCTTCTCAAGGACCGGCACGGTCCGATGCGCGTCTACCATTTCGACTGCCACGTCGACCACCGGTCCAAGCGCAAGGTCGCCCTCCGCGACTCGCCGCCGATCTGCGTCCGCAACTTCGAGGACTGCCCCCTCTACCAGCAGGAGAAGCGGCGAGAGGACGGCATCATCCGCCGCTACACCGACTGAGCCCGGAGTTCGGGGGAGACGTCGAGGGCCGTCAAGCGGGCCGCTCGACAACCGGGCGGCGCGCCTGTAACATCGTGGCGGCTCTCGCGCAGCGTGGGGCGTGCGGGGGGCCTGATGGGTGTTTTCAGTGGCGGGCGTCAACTGCGGAGATGAGATCTGCATGTCCATACCACCACGCCCATCCGCGGCGGCCCATCTGGTGCGAACGAACACCGCCGGCACGTGACGGGAGGGGCCTCGTCCAGCGCGTCGAGACTGGAATCCTCCACCGGTCACCCGGCCATTCCCGAGCAGATCCACGAGCGGGCGCTCGCGGCCCCGGCGGCGCCGGCCATCGAGGCACCGGACCTCGCGCTGACCCGTGGGGAGCTCGACGGCTGGGCGCTCGACGTGGCCGGCGACCTCCGCGCCCTCGGCGTCGGGACGGACTCGGTCGCGGGCGTGCTCATGCCGCGCTCGGCACGGCTGGCGGTGGCCGCGCTCGGCGCGATGCATGCGGGCGCCGCCTACCTGCCCCTGGACCCCGACCACCCGGCTGACCGCAACGCACTCGCGCTTCGCGACGCGCGATGCCCTGTCCTCCTCACCACGCCGGAGCTCGCCCCGCGGGCGCCGGCGGGATCATGGCCGACAGTCCTCCTGAGCCCGGCGCCGCCGGCCGGCGCGCGCGGGCCCGCACCGCCGGTCACGCGCACCGCGCCCGACAACCTGGCCTACGTGATCTACACCTCGGGCTCGACCGGCACGCCCAAGGGGGTGCAGGTCACGCACGCGAACCTGGCCAACCTCAGCCGCTGGCATGCGCACGCCTTCGGGCTCACCGCCGCGGACCGGGTCGCCCATGCGGCCAGCCCGGCGTTCGACGCGGCAGTGTGGGAGCTCTGGCCAGCCCTCGCGGCCGGGGCGAGCGTCCACGTGCCCGCCGAGGCCGCGCGACGCGATCCCGAGCGGCTCCGCGACTGGCTCGTGGCCGAGCGCATCACCGTCTGCTTCGCGCCGACCGCCATGGCGGAGGTCGCCGTCACCCTGGAGTGGCCGGCCGGCGCCGCGCTCCGGCTCCTGCTGACGGGAGCGGACACGCTGCACCGGCATCCGCCCAGCGGGCTGCCCTTCCGCCTGGTCAACAACTACGGCCCAACGGAGTGCACGGTGGTGGCGACGTCCGGTCCGGTGCCGGCGCGGGACGTGGACGACCAGCGCCCGTCCATCGGTGGCCCGATCAGCAACGTCACGGTCCAGATCCTCGACGATGAGCTGCGCCCGGTGCCGCCGGGAGCCACCGGCGAGCTCTGCATCGGCGGGGCCGGGGTCTCGCGCGGCTACCTCGGGCGGCCCGGGCTGACCGCCGCCCGGTTCGTCCCCGATCCCCGCGGCTGCGGCGGTCGCCTCTACCGCACCGGTGACCTGGCCGCGCTCCGCGCCGGCGGTGAGATCGACTTCCGCGGCCGGTCGGACAGCCAGGTCCAGGTCCGCGGCTTCCGCGTGGAGCCCGACGAGATCGCCGCCGTCCTGATGGGCCATCCCGCCGTGCTGAGCGCGGCCGTCAGCGCGTGGGACCCGCTCGACCACGACGTCCGACTGGCCGCGTACGTGGTGCCAGCGCCGGGTCCCGCGCCGTCGCCGGAGGCGCTCCGCTCCTTCCTCGCCGCTCGGCTGCCTGCCCACATGGTCCCCGCCGCGTTCGTGCACCTGCCCGCCATGCCGCTGACGCCCAGCGGCAAGGTCGATCGCGCGGCCCTCCCGGCGCCCGGCGCGGCCGCGGCGCCGCCGGGCCCCGGCTTCGCCCCGCCCCGCACACCGGTGGAGGAGCGGGTCGCCCGCCTCGTGGCGGAGCTGCTGCGCGCGGGGCGGGTCGGGTTCGACGAGAACTTCTTCCTGCTCGGCGGCCACTCGCTGCTGGGCGCGCAGCTCATCACCCGGGTCCGCGAGGCCTACGGCGTCGAGCTGACGCTGCAGGGCCTCTTCGACAACCCGACGGTCGAGGCCATGTCCGCCGAGATCGAGCGGCTGGTGGTCGAGCGCCTGGAGTCCATGAGCGACGACGAGGTGGAGCGGCTGCTGGCATGAGCTCACCCGCGGCCGCGTCCCCCGATCCCGGCCTCAGCCTCCACCATCTCCTCCGGCCGGAGGTGCTCGCTGACCCCTACCCGCTGTACCGGCGCCTGCGCACCGAGGACCCCGTGCACTGGGACCCGTACCTCCACTCGTGGGTGGTGACCCGCTACGCGGACGTCGTGCACGTGTTCCAGCACTTCTCGGCCGACCGGACGCCCAGCCCGCAGCGGCTGGAGGCCATGGGCCTGGGGGCGCTCAGCCCCATCGCCAGGGTGATGGTCAGGCAGATGCTGTTCCTCGACCCGCCGGAACACACGCGAATCCGCTCGCTCGCCGCCCGGGCCTTCACACCCCGCCGGGTCGAACGGCTGCGGTCGCGCATCGAGGGCATCGTCGAGCGCCTCCTGGACGCGGTCGGGCGCCGCGGCCGCATGGACGTGATCGCGGACCTCGCGTACCCGCTGCCGGCCATCGTCACGGCCGAGCTGCTGGGCGTCCCGACCGGCGACTGGCCGCGGCTGATCCGCTGGTCGGCCGACTTCGCCGGCGTGCTGGGCAACTTCCAGCACGACCCGGCCCGGACCGCCCGCGTCCTGCGCAGCCTCGAGGAGATGACGGCCTACTTCCGCGGGCACATGCACCGTCAGCTCGCGGACGGCGGCGACGGGCTCGTCCACGCCCTCGCGGCCGCCGAGGTGGACGGCGCCCGGCTGACCGAGGAGGAGGTGATCGCCAACTCCATCGTCACGATGGTGGGCGGCCAGGAGACCACCACCAACCTGATCGGGAACGGCCTGCTCTCGCTGCTCCGTCACCCCGAGCAGATGGAGCGCCTGCGCCGGGACCCGTCGCTGGCGGGGCCGGCCGTCGAGGAGCTGCTGCGCTACGAGAGCCCCAGCCAGCACACCGCCAGGATGGCCCCGTCCGACCTGGAGCTGGGCGGCCGGCCCATCCGGCGCCGGCAGGCGGTGATCGCGGTCATGGGCGCGGCCAACCGGGACCCGGAGCGGTTCCCCGATCCCGACCGGCTGGACATCGCCCGCTCGGACAACCGGCACGTGGCCTTCGCGTGGGCCGGTCACTACTGCTTCGGGGCGCCGCTCGCGCGCCTGGAGGCCCAGATCACGTTCGCCGCGGTCCTGCGCCGCCTGGCCGACCTGCGGCCGGAGCCCGGCGCGACGCTGGCCTGGCGTGAGAACCTGGGTCTGCGCGGCCTGGTCGCGCTGCCGGTGACGTTCTCGGCGGCGGGCTGACAGGGCGTGCCGGCGACCTCGCGCGGAGCCACCAGGCAGCTCTCGGCGGCCCGGCGGGCGCTGCTGGAGCGGCAGCTGCGGGGGGAGCTGCGGGCCGCGCCGGCGATCGCCAGGCGTGACGGCGCCGGGCCGGCGCCCCTCTCCTACGGCCAGGAGCAGATCTGGTTCCTCTCCCAGCTGGCCCCGGGCTCCCCCGTCTACAACGAGTCGCTGGCCGTCCACTGCCCGGCCGGCATCGACCCGGGAGCCCTGGAGCGCGCCTTCAACGAGGTCCTGCGCCGCCACGAGGCGTGGCGCACGGTCGTGAGGACCAGGGAGGGGCGCCCCGAGCAGGTCGTGCTGCCCGCGACGGCGCACCGGCTGCCGGTGATCGACCTCGGCCACCTGCCGCCCGACCGCAGGGCGGCCGAGGCCGTCCGCCTCGCCGAGGAGGATGCCAGGCGCCCCTTCGACCTGGAGCAGGGCCCGCTCTGGCGGGCGATGCTGCTCTCGCTGGGGGAGGACGGCTACCGGCTGCACCTCACCCTCCGCCACCTGGTCTTCGACGGCGTCTCCATCTACCAGGTCCTCCTGCCCGAGCTCCGAGCGCTGCACGACGCGTACCGGACGGGCGCCCCGTCGCCGCTGCCCGAGCCGCCCGTCCAGTACGCGGACTACGCGGTCTGGCAGCGCGAGTGGGCGCGGGGCCCGGTCGCGGCGGCGCAGCTGGACCACTGGCGCGCCCGCCTGGCGGGCCTGCCCGAGCTCCAGCTGGCGACCGACCATCCCAGGCCGCCGGTCCAGAGCTTCCGCGGCGCCTGCCGGCCGGTCGCGGTGCCGCGGCGGCTGACGGACGACCTGAAGGCGCTGAGCCGCGGCGAGGGCGTGACGCTGTTCATGGCGGTCCTGGCGGCGTTCCAGGTCGTCCTCCTCCGCTGGACCGGCCAGGACGACCTCGTCGTGGGCACCATCACGACCGGCCGCGAGCTCCGCGAGCTCGAGGGCCTGCTGGGCTACTTCCTGAACCCGGTCGTGCTGCGCGCCGACCTCTCCGGCGAGCCGACGTTTCGCCAGGTCCTCCGCCGGGCGCGCGACGTGACGCTCGCGGCCTTCGCGAACGACGACCTGCCCTTCGAGCTGCTGGTGCGCGAGCTGCGGCCGCAGCGGGACCTCAGCCGCAACCCGCTCTTCCAGGTGCTGCTGACGCTCGAGCCGCCAGTCCCGCAGGGGCCGCCCGGCTGGGACCTCGTGACCCAGATGGGCATCGACAACGGCACCTCCAAGTTCGACCTGTCGGTCGAGCTGGACGACCGGCCGGAGGGCCTCGTCGGGCGCTTCATCTACAGCACGGACCTGTTCGACGCCGGGACCGTGGAGCGCATGGTCCGGCACTTCCTCGCGCTGCTCGAGGCCGCCGTGGCGGCCCCTGACCGCCCGGTGACCCGGCTCCCGGTGCTCGGCGCCGAGGAGGCCGGCCGGCTCGACGCCTGCCGGGGCGCCGGTCGGCCCATCCCCGACCTGTGCGTGCACGAGCTGGTCAGGCGGCAGGCGGCGGCGACGCCGGACGCGGTCGCGGTGGAGCACGAGGGCCGGCGCCTCACCTACCGCGAGCTCACCGAGCGCGCCCGGCGACTGGCCCACCGGCTGCGCGCGCTGGGCGCGCGGCCGGACGTCCCCGTCGCGGTCTGCCTGGAGCGGGGCGTGGACCTGGTGGTCGCCGCGCTGGGCGTGCTCGAGTCGGGCGCCGCGTACCTCCCGCTCGACCCCGCGCACCCGGCCGGTCGCCTGGCGCACGTCCTCGACGATTCCGCGGCGGCCGCCGTCGTGACGTGCTCGCGCCTGCTCGGCCGCCTGCCGGCCGGCACCCCGCGCGCGCTCCTCCTCGACGGTCCTGACGAGTCGCCCGGCGAGGCCGTGCCCGCGTCGCGGCCTGTGCCCGGCCACCTCGCCTACATGATCTACACGTCCGGCTCCACCGGCCGGCCCAAGGGTGTCGCCGTGTCGCACCGCGGCGTCGTCAACGTGGTGCGCGCCTTCGCCGGGGCGCTGGGCGCGGGCCCCGACGACGTGCTGGTGGCCGTCACCACGCCGTCGTTCGACATCGCGGTGCTGGAGCTGCTGCTGCCCCTGGCCACCGGTGGCCGCGTGGTGGTGGGCGGATCGCGGGCGGCGGCCGATCCCGAGGAGCTGGCGGCGCTGGTGGCGCGCAGCCGCGCCACGCTGCTGCAGGCGACGCCCAGCACCTGGCGGCTGCTGCTCGAGAGCGGGTGGCGGGGCGCGCCGGGGCTGCGCGCGCTGAGCGGCGGGGAGCCGCTCCCCCGTGACCTGGCCGACGGGCTGCTGGAGCGCTGCCACTCGGTCTGGAACGGCTACGGCCCGACCGAGGCGACGATCTACGCGACGCTGGCGCGGGTCGAGCCGGCCGGCCGGGTGACCATCGGGCGGCCCGTCGACAACCTCAGTGCCCACGTGGTGGACCGCTGGGGCAACCGGCTCCCGCCCGGGGTGCCGGGGGAGCTCTGGATCGGCGGCCCTGGCGTCGCCCGCGGCTACGCCGGCCGGCCGGACCTCACGGCCGAGCGGTTCGTGCCCGACCCGTTCGGGGAGGGCCGCGGCGAGCGGCTCTACCGCACTGGCGACCTGGTCCGCCTGCTGCCCGCCGGCGAGCTGGAGCACCTGGGCCGGATCGACCAGCAGGTCAAGGTGCGCGGCCACCGGGTCGAGCCGGCCGAGGTGGAGGCCGCGCTGCTCCGTCACCCCGGCGTGCGGGAGGCGGTCGTGGTCGCGCGGGACGTGGCGACCGGCGACCGGCGGCTGGTGGCGTACGTCGTGAGCGCGGGGCCGGCGACCGGCGCGGACGAGCTGCGGCCCTGGCTGCGCCGGCTGCTCCCGGACCACCTGGTGCCGTCCGCGTACGTCGCGATGGAGCGCCTGCCCCGCACGCTGAGCGGCAAGCTCGACCGCGCGGCCCTGCCGGCCCCCGGTGGCCGTGGCCCCGGCGCACACGGCGCCGTCCCTCCGCGCTCCCGCCTGGAGGGGGAACTGGCGGACATCTGGGCGGGCGTCCTGGGTGTCGAGCGGGTGGGCGCGCGGGACGACTTCTTCGCGCTCGGCGGTCACTCGCTGCTGGCCGTGCGCGCGATGGCGGAGGTCGAGCGCCGGTTCGGCCGGTCGCTGCCGGTGGCCGCGATCTTCCAGGAGGGCTCGACGGTGGCGGGTCTGGCCGCGCTGCTGGAGGCGCCCGAGCGCCCGGCGCCGCCGGTCTCGCCGCTGCTGTCGCCGGTCCGGCCGGCGGGCTCCCTGCCGCCGCTGTTCGTGGTCGAGCCGGATCGCAGGGGCCTTGTCGCGCTGCGCCACTTCCTGCCCTTCCTGGACCCGGAGCAGCCGGTGCTGGCGCTCCTGCCGCGCACGAGCGAGGGCCGCTTCGACCGCGACGGCAGCGTGGACCACCTGGCCGGGGAGCTGCTCGCGGTGCTGCGCGCGAGCCAGCCCCAGGGGCCCTACCGGCTGGCCGGCTACAGCTTCGGCGGCGTCCTGGCCTACGAGCTGGCCGGCCGCCTGCGCGAGGCCGGCGAGCAGGTGGATTTCCTTGCCCTGATCGACACCATGGCGCCCGAACTGGCGCTGCGCCACAGCGAGCCCTTCATGACGATGCGGACGCGGGTTCGCCGCCTCCTCCTGAGCCCTCCGGCCCGCTGGCCGGCGATGCTGTGGGGAGCCGCGCGGCGGGTCGCCGGCCGGCCCATCCGGACGGCGGCCGGGCCGGACGAGTTCGACGCGGACGGGGCGGTGGCGCTGCTCGGCGGGTACCGCATCCGGCCCTGCGACGTGCCGGTGACCGTCTTCAGCAGCAGCTGGCAGCGGCGCTGGTCCCGTGACCCCGCCCTGGGCTGGCGCGGCGTCCACGCCGGGCCGCTGGCCGCGCAGGTCGTCCCCGGCGACCACCGCACGATGCTCCTCCAGCCCCAGGTCAACGACCTCGCCGTCCGCTTCGCCCGCCGCCTGCGCGCGGCCAGGCCGGGGCGCCCCGGCCATCCATGGCGGATCAGCCTGGTGATCCCGGCGCGCAACGAGGCCGCCAACCTGCCCCACGTGCTGCCGCGCATCCCTCGCGCGGTGGACGAGGTGATCCTCGTGGACGGCGGGTCGACCGACGGGACGGCGCGCGTCGCCCGCGAGCTGTGGCCCGGCATTCGGACCCTGGCCCAGGAGGGCAGCGGCAAGGGCGATGCGCTCCGCCAGGGCTTCGAGGCGGCGACCGGCGACATCGTCGTGGCGATGGACGCGGACGGGTCCACGGACCCTGCCGAGATCCCGCTGTACGTTGGCGCCCTGACCGGCGGCGCGGACTTCGTCAGGGGCTCGCGCTACCTCCAGGGCGGTGGCAGCGCCGACCTGTCGCTCCTGCGCTCGCTCGGCAACCGGGCGCTCGTGACGCTGGTGCGGCTGCTGTTCCGGAACAGCTTCTCGGACCTGTGCTACGGCTACATGGCCTTCTGGCGCCGCCTCCTGCCGGCGCTGCAGCTGGACGCCGTCGGGTTCGAGATCGAGGCCCAGCTCAGCGTCAGGGCGCTGGCCCGCGGCCTGACGGTCTACGAGGTGCCCAGCTTCGAGCGCGTGCGCATCGCCGGCCGCAGCAGCCTGCGCCCGTTCCCCGACGGCCTCCGGGTTCTGCGCACGGTCCTGGCCGAGCGCGTGCACCGCCAGGTCCGCCCACCCGCGGAGCCCTCGCTGGAGCTCCCGGGCCAGCACTTCGGTTAAATCAGGTGGCCACAAGTTCTGTCCGGAACCGATCTGGGGCGCCCGCGATCTGTCCGAGTGAGTTGAAGCACGGAGCCACGAAGAGCACGGAGACGCACGGAGGGGTCGGCAGCATGTTCCGCGGTGAGCGCCCAGAGCGCACAGGCGTGGTCTGGGCAGGGAGCGTCGGGAGCCGCACCGTACCCTCCGTGCGTCTTCGTGTCCTCCGTGCCTCCGTGCTTCAACAACTCAGACCAGTTCGCACGCCCCAACCCATTCCAGACAGAACTTCACGAGATCTGCTTAGGAGGCCGTTGAACTTCACCGTCGTTCCAGGGCGGGTGGGGCTGGACTCGCGCCAGCCCGACGGAGTCGGGCTTCGCCAGCACCGGTCCACGTCAACGGCCGGGGCACGTTCCGAATGCACCTGACGGTGGCCAGGACGGGGCCGCTCGTCGCGTCGGTGGGCACTGAGTTGGTCTGCCTGGCCGTCGCCCAGATCCTGCTGCAGCGCCGTCTGCAGGCGCTTCCACTGCAGCAGCATCGTCACCAGCTCCTCGGGTGGATCGCGACCGGCCGCATGGACCGGTGACTGCGTCAGCCCGGCTGGTCCACGGTGCGTTCTCCAGATCAGGCGTAGCCGCTCAGGCCTCTGGCCGACCAGTGGGTTGGCCAACGCGCGG
The DNA here is from genome assembly GCA_036500885.1 of Candidatus Dormiibacterota bacterium. Taxonomy (GTDB): domain Bacteria; phylum Chloroflexota; class Dormibacteria; order Dormibacterales; family Dormibacteraceae; genus CF-161. The sequence continues at coordinate 2 of DASYBH010000204.1, read as the reverse complement.
TT